>JAHEMZ010000011.1 GCA_024643385.1 Flavobacteriaceae bacterium
TTCTTCCAACCCCATTGGAAGATTGTTTCTCGTAAAATAATTTCATAAGAATAATAGTTTTAGTTATAAATAACCAAAACATAAATAATCTTCAATAAGTAAGGTAGGAAGTGAGGCTTTAAGAACTTTTGACTAGTTAATCAATTAATACACTGAATTAAGTAGCTTCATACGAAGATAGATTTGAAAAAGATAGGAATGAAAGAAATTAGATGTTTTGCAGGAAAATTCGTCAAATGGTATAAAAATCCTACAAATAGGGTGTTAAAATAAATTTTTAGCCCTATCCCTTATCCCGATTTAGGATACGGTATTCTTCATAGCATTCACTGATGGCATCCAAAATCTGAAGATCGTTGGCCGTTTTGATAAAATCTTCAGAATAACTGCAATTGTTCATGATCTCATCAATATCCGCTCTTTCCAATTGTAAGACGGCCATCAGCGTTTCCCTGTTAAATTTCGACTGCAACAGATTCCGGATCTCGTCGTCTTCTTTCATCTTTTTTAACTTTCGCATTTGACGAGGTCGTTTGCCAAAGACATTATAGAGAAAATCGGCGGGATTGAATATCGAACTCAAAACCTTGGATACCGCTCCGGGTTGCGTCTTGCCTCCTTCGTATCCCCCTCCCAGACCGGCTATTCGATAGCGGTAATTATCGTAAATTGGGATGATTTTTGCGTCCACTTCCACATATCCGGTTAACTGTACGGGCTTCACGACGACTTCTTCCAGGGCAATACCCAATTCGGTCATCTTTACTTTAATATTATCGTACTTCAACCAGTCGTTGGTGACGCGAACTCGTATCGATTTATACCCGAGGTATGAAAAAAAGAGCGTGTCGTTAGGTGAAGCATGAATCACAAATTTTCCATCTTTATCGGAAGATGACCCTTTCACCTTGTTCAGGTTAACGATATTCACATTTTCCAGAGGCTTTTCATTGGCATCATTTACTACAATTCCATTGATAGCGGCTCCAATCTCATCGTCTTCGGTTTGAGCGAATGTGACGCATGTAAGAAGCAAAAAGAAAAATAGTAAATGATTTTTTTTCATAGCTGAAATATGTGATAAAAATACATATTTAGACACGAATTTCCTGCCAAAGTTTAGTTAATGGAAAAATTTATTGAATATTACATTCTTCGACGACGCTTCCCTCCGGTTCCTTTTTCCTTAGGACGATCGTTACTCCTGCTGCTCTTACCTCTGAATTTTGGTCGGTCTTCCCCAAATTTAGGTTTTTGCCCAAAGCCGCCTTTTTTATCTTTATCGCCACGACTATCACTTCGACTTCCGCTACGACTGTCACTTCGACTTCCGCCACGACTTCCACCACGACCTTCACCACGACTTCCGACACGACCATCACCACGACTTCCACCGCGACTCTGACTTCTTCCGCCGCCTCTTCTACCACCGCGATCTTTGGATATTTCTATATCTACATTGCGATCCTGAAACTGAACCCCTTTAAAGGCTTCCATTACTTTGTCCACATGCGCAGTATCCGTATTAAAGAAGGAGAATGTATCCATGGTATCCACATGGAATACGTCGTCTTTCCCTAATTGGGTGATCTCTCGAACCATGTCCTTCAGATCCATCCATTGTAAGCCATCCTTATGACCTAAATTGATAAAGAATCGCGTGCTGTCGTCTGAAAATTTCTTTCCATCGCCATGATCGTCATGATCACGTCCTCCTCCTTCTACATTCAAGTCTTTGGCTTTCTTATAATAATTGTAGAATCGAGTGAACTCCACCGAAAAGACCTTTTTGATCAATTCCTCTTTCGAAAAATCTTCCAGGACCTTATTAATCTTTGGAAGGTAGGTATCAATTTCATGATTGATCTCAGTGTCCTTGATACTATTTGCTAAATGGAACAATTGTTTTTCACAGATCTCCATTCCGGATGGAACCTCCTTTTTAATAAAAGATTTTTGAATGATCTTCTCGATCGCTTTGATCTTGCGCTGTTCACTCTTGGAAATAATTACCATGGAAACCCCTGTTTTCCCTGCCCGACCCGTACGCCCACTTCTGTGCGTATACGTTTCGATCTCATCCGGAAGCTGGTAGTTGATCACATGCGTTATATCATCTACATCTATTCCTCTGGCAGCCACATCCGTTGCCACCAACATTTGAATTTGTCTGCTACGGAAAGATTTCATCACCAGATCCCGTTGGTTCTGACTTAGATCCCCGTGAAGCGCAGCGGCATTATATCCGTCTTCAATAAGCATTTCTGCTACCTTCTGCGTATCGCGTTTCGTACGACAAAAAACCACAGAAAAAATATCCGGATTGGCATCTGATAATCGTTTTAATGCCTGATAACGATCCTTGGCATTGACCATATAGAATTCATGGGAAACATTCTCGGCTCCCACATTCTTGGTTCCCACAGTTACTTCTTGTGGGTGATTCATGAATTTTTTTGCAATCACAGAGACTTCTTTCGGCATGGTCGCTGAAAACAGCCAGGTATTTTTATCTTTTGGCGAATACGAAAGTATATCGGTTATGTCTTCATAAAAGCCCATATTCAACATTTCATCGGCTTCATCCAAAACACAGTATTCAATTTTGGAGATATCGATCATGCCACGACCAATCATGTCCTTCATCCTTCCTGGAGTGGCTACAATAATCTGCGCGCCTTTATTGATTTGTTTAGATTGATCCACAATACTGGCTCCTCCATAGATAGCAACTACGTTAAGGCCTTTTAAATATTTTCCGTAAAGTTTTAATTCGGCTGTAATTTGAAGACAAAGCTCTCTAGTTGGGGATAAGATTAATCCTTGTGTGGTTCTGCTGTCAACGTTAATTTTTTGAAGCATTGGAAACCCGAAGGCCGCAGTTTTACCGGTTCCTGTTTGAGCCAAGGAAACGATATCAATGTTTTGTGATAATAAAAGGGGAATTGCTTTTTCTTGAACTTCGCTTGGGGTTTCAAAGCCCAAGTCGGTAATGGCCTGAAGGAATTGATCCTCCAACCCTAATGATTGAAATGTAGTCATATAAATGTTTACTAGTTATGGTGTTGACAGGAAGCAATCGACTCTAGTAAACCTTACGCTTCAACTCCAACACTTCCTCTCCCTGAGGAATTTGCGTGCAAAGGTACTGCTAATTATCCAATTTTTTACATCCGCCTCCAATATTACAAAAGATGAAAGCCTGGGAACCCATCTGTTTAGCGATAGGAACTCCAAATTTTATTTGGCCAAATAGTCTATTAGCTCCCGCATTGCCTTCCCTCTATGACCAATTTCACTCTTGTCGGCGAGTGACATTTCCGCAAAAGTTTGTGGGAAACCGAGGGGCTGAAAAACAGGATCATACCCAAAACCTTTTTGACCTCTTGGGATAGCTAGGATCGAACCTTCACAGATCCCTAAAAATAAATTTTTACGTCCGTTCAACGATAATGCAATAGCGGTTTTAAAACGTGCAGAACGATCTTCTACCCCTTTTAGGTGGAGTAATAGTTTGTCCATGTTCGCTTGCGCGTTCTTGGCATCCCCCGCGTACCGTGCACTATATACCCCCGGTGCTCCTCCAAGCGCATTCACTTCCAATCCGGTATCATCTGCAAAGCAGTTATATCCATAATGATTAGTCACAAACTCTACTTTCAGGATTGCATTTCCTTCGATGGTATCGGCTGTTTCGGGGATCTCCTCATGGCAATTGATGTCGTTCAGACTGAGGATCTCCAGATGATCGGGAAGTAACGCTTTTATTTCCCGTAGTTTGTTTTCATTATGTGTTGCGAAGACCAGTTGCATTACTTTGCAGAATGTAAGGCTATTCGATTTCCTTCGGGGTCTTTAAAAACTGCCATGTAGCCATGTTCAGGAGATATCTGTGTTTTAGGCTGAATCAATTTACCACCCGCTTCGATCAATCGGTCCAATTCGTTCTGAACATTTTCACTGTAAAAATAAACCAATGTACCTTGTTCACTAGGAATATAACTTTCATGTTTAATCAACGTCCCTGTAGCTCCGGGGACGTCATTCCCTACATTGGGAAACCAGGCCATTTGCAATCCACCAAAATCTACTTGATGCAATTTAATCTGAAAGACAGTCTCGTAGAAAAGCACGGCACGAGTCATATCATTGACGGGAATTTCTATCCACGCAAACGGGTTGTGCTTCATCAGTATTTTATAAAGTGGTTTAAGAAGTGCTCTATTTTTCCAAAATACTTTTTAGATTCGCCAGTCCCTCCTCAAAATCCTTTCCGATCGCTTTATCCATATTAAAAAAGAGCATCATGATACTCACCGGAATATTATTTCTTCCATGAAAGCCCCAAACCACTTTCGTTTGATTGTTACCTTCATCATATAACTTTAAGTAGCCAATACTTACTGACTTCCAGGGTTTTAAGAATCGTAGCTCGCATTCCACTTCCGCATTCTCAACAATTCTTGTGATCTCTTGTTCTCCACTGCCCACTTGTTTGTGATCACTTTCCCAGGCAGAGATAAAACCTACAGTGCCGTCGATCCCCGTGAACGTCTGTTTCATCGCAGGATCACGCAAACCCCAGGGACCCCAATAACTTTGATTCTTTACGTACTTCAAGTATTGAAACACGTCGCCCAAGGGTTTATTAATAACGATACTTCGGCTAACGTCATAGGTGTTAGGGGCTACGGCTGCCAGAATAATAAGAATTACAAAAACGGCAGCAACAATATAAACTACTGTCATCATGATGTTAAATTGTTAGTTGAACTATAAATTTACGCTTTTTTTTGATTGTAATAATGTTCTTCTATTTTGTCTATACTTTTAATGGTTTTACGAGTCCATTGTAACTCCAATTGTTGCTTTTCTTCATTTGAGAGCTGCCACGGAACTTCCTCCAGCCTCATCCGGGTGACAATTTCTTGTAATATAATTGCCGCCGAAACAGAAATATTAAGACTTTCGGTGAATCCATACATAGGAATTTTCAAAAATCCATCCGCAGCTTTCATGATAGAATCACTCACTCCGGACTTCTCAGATCCGAAGAAAAAAGCACTTTTTTTGGAAACATCAAATTCATGTAATAAGGTGGAATTGCCATGCGGTGTGGTGGCAATAATTTGATACCCCTTTTGACGCAGTTCCTCCACACATTCCAGGGAAGATCGATGCCGGTAAATATCTACCCATTTTTGGGCTCCCATGGCTATCTCACTATCTACTCGTTTTCCCAGTCGCTCTTCGATCACGTGTAGATCCTGTATCCCAAAAACATCACAACTTCGCATCACGGCACTGGTATTATGTAATTGATAGACATCTTCTGTCACGAGCGTAAAATGGCGCGTACGTTCCTTCAAGGTATTGCGGAACAGTTGTCTTCGCCGTTCGGTCAAGTACGTTTGTAAATATGCTAAAAGCGCAGCCTCCATAAATGGCAATTTATGAAAATTCAAAAAATACACACTATGTCCCACCTTCCTCTTTTGAATTTATTATTTTTAAAACGTAAACAATGGGCTTATGAAAATTGCGGTATTGACCGGGGCGGGCATTAGTGCAGAAAGTGGTCTTAAAACATTTCGTGACAGCAACGGTCTTTGGGAAGGGCACAACGTGATGGATGTTGCATCGCCGGAAGGTTTTGCGAAAGACCCCACATTGGTTTTAGAGTTTTACAACCAACGCAGAAGACAACTTTTACAAGTACAACCGAACGCCGCTCATAAAGCCATCGCCGAATTAGAAAAAAAGCATGAAGTAGTCGTTGTTACCCAAAATGTCGACGATCTGCATGAACGGGCCGGCAGCACTCGCGTAATTCATTTGCACGGAGAATTATTGAAAGTGCGCAGTACCGGTAGAGAAGATATCATACTTGATTGGTCCGAAGACCTTATGCCCGGCGATTTTTGCAAAAATGGTTTTCAGCTAAGACCCCATATAGTGTGGTTTGGTGAAGCCGTGCCCATGATCGACCCGGCTATGGATGTGGTGCAAGCGTCAGATATAGTTATGATCGTCGGTACCTCGATGCAAGTATATCCTGCCGCGGGGTTGCTTCAATTCGCCAATCCGGCAAGTCCGGTGTTCTTTGTTGATCCGAATCCGTCCATTACTTATTCAGAACGGGTATATGTCTTCGCAGAAAAAGCTACGACCGGAGTGCCGAAAGCCATTGAATACATAAATTCGATTCGATAGATGTCACTTTTAGCCCAACTAAATTTTGAAAAAGCTTATCGTGAAAGCCGCATGAAGGCGGCTCGCTGGGTGCTGAACCATCCGAAAACTCTACCGGAATTATTGACCTTGGCTTTTAAGAATGATGCGGAGATTTCTCATAAGGCAAATTGGACCTTAGAATTTGTTTGTCTTGAAAGGTTGGCATTACTTTATCCACATTTGGATTACTTTTTTGAGCATCTCTCGGAAGTGACTGAAGAGTCCTCTGTGCGACCTTTGTCACACATTTGTGAATTGTTGTCCATTCATTATTATCATAAAAAAAATAAACAGTTACGACTTGTACTCACAGCCTCGCATAAATCAAAAATGACTGAATGTTGTTTCGACTGGCTGCTTACAGAAAAGAAAGTTGCTTGTCAGGTAAGAGCCATGTTATGCCTGTTTTACTTAGGAACAGAACATCAATGGATCCATAGTGAATTGAAAGCCATTTTACAGGCAAATATCCCAAAGGGAAGTGCAGGCTATCAATCCAGAGGAAAAAAGGTTCTTACCATGATCCGCACATTAAATTGAGTTTATGTTGTTTGCCGACGTTCGCGGATTTACATAAAGAAAGGTAACGCACCACCCCGCTATTCATTCAAAAATTCAGAATTGATACCTCCAAACTGCCTAGTCTTGTGTATCTTTGCCTTTTCAAATTTTCGGGTATGTCCAATGCATCTTTATCAGCTATTTCGCCAATTGACGGGCGATATGCGTCCAAAACCAAAAGTCTTATTCCTTATTTCTCTGAGGAAGCCCTAATTAAATACCGCCTTTTGGTAGAGATTGAATATTTTATTGCCTTAGTGGAATTACCGTTACCGCAATTGAAAGGATTTGACAAATCACTATTCCCCAAGCTTCAAACCATCTATCAACAATTTTCTACGGAAGATGCTATAAAGATTAAGAATATTGAAAAAGTAACCAATCACGACGTAAAGGCAGTTGAATATTTCATCAAAGAAAAGTTTGATGCGTTCGGATTGGAAAAATTTAAAGAGTTCATCCATTTTGGTTTAACTTCTCAAGACATTAATAATACCGCTATTCCTCTATCGTTGAAGGATGCGATCAACGAAGTATATTATCCACTCTTGGACGAAGTCAAAGATAAACTTCAATCCCTCGCCAACGATTGGAGGCATGTACCTATGTTGGCGCGCACACATGGCCAACCTGCTTCTCCTACACGCTTGGGGAAAGAGATTGAAGTATTTGTCGTACGATTAAAGGAGCAACTTAAATTGATCAACCATATAGAAAGTGCTGCAAAATTCGGTGGCGCCACCGGTAATTTCAATGCGCATAAAGTTGCTTACCCTGCGATAGACTGGAAGGCTTTCGGAACGCGTTTTGTAGAAGAGAAACTGGGTTTATACCACTCCTTCCCTACTACCCAAATTGAGCATTACGATCATATGGCCGCACTCTTTGATGGACTGAAAAGGATCAATACTATTTTGATCGATCTGGACCGAGATGTGTGGACCTATGTGTCGATGGAATATTTCAAGCAAAAAATTAAAAAAGGGGAAATCGGGTCCAGTGCAATGCCACATAAGGTAAATCCGATCGACTTTGAAAATAGTGAAGGGAATCTGGGAATGGCCAATGCCCTGTTCGAGCATCTTTCCGCTAAATTACCTCTTAGCAGGTTACAAAGAGATCTAACAGACAGTACCGTATTACGAAATATCGGAGTGCCCTTAGGTCATACATTGATTGGATTTTATTCCACCATGAAAGGACTTGATAAATTATTGTTAAATGAATCTAAGTTTGCAGAAGACCTGAATAATAACTGGTCAGTAGTTGCTGAAGCCCTCCAAACCATTTTACGGAGAGAAGGTTACCCGAACCCGTATGAGGCGCTCAAAGGTCTTACCCGAACCAATGAAGCTGTAAGTCAAAAATCAATCGCCGACTTTATAGAAACATTGGAGATCTCAGAATCCGTAAAAGCGGAAATGAGACAAATTACACCGAGTAATTACACCGGAATCTAAAAATAAAAAAAGCCTCTGAAGAGGCTTTTTTTATTCATAAACGGTTCGTTTTACATGGCCGAAAACATTTCTCCAATGCCGGACAACTTCGAAAGATCCAGGTCTCCTCGTTGAATGGTATTCATTAGTTTTAGGGCCTGATCGGGACGCATATCGTCACAAAGTAAGCGAAATATTCCAAATCCTTTATCGGAACTACTGGTGAACACGATCACTTCATCAATAGCCGTTTCTTCTCCAAGGTATTTCAAGGTCATTTGCATATCATTCGACTTAAATGATCCTAAGGTCTTGTATTGCTCTTGATTGATGATGGCCTTCAAGATGGATTTCTCCGATTCGTACTCTGCCTCTTTTCCTTCCTTTGTAAAATAGGCCACAACATTGATCTTCTTGATGGTATTCAATATTTCTTTTTCTTCAGCTGAAAAAGTGCTTTCATCATTCTGAAATAAGCTGGTGGCGATATCTACTGTAAAGTAACGATTATCATCTTGCTTATCTACCAAATATCGTTGAAGTGACTTTCCACTGTCACAGCTCATCAAACTAATGGCTGCTAAGGCCAATAAGGCAATATATCTCACTACGGTTGTCATCATTACTTTTGTTTTCGTTCAATATTCTTCAATTCTTCACTTCCGGGAACATTCAGCTGCTTCGTAAGTTTGGAAATTTGCTTCAGATCTATATTTCCGGTAATGCTCATAATAATGGTCGAATTCTTCCCATCCACATCTCCTTCCAGGAACATCAAAAGTTCACTGACATAACTCTCATTCTTTCCTTCCTTGGAATAAAATTTAATGTTCTTTCCTTCATCCTTCACGCGCATCAATTCATTCAATCCTTTTGAACCGGCCAAATATTTGTCTACGGAAGTCTTCATGCGGGCAGAAACATCTTTATTCTCCGTGATAAAGATCTTAATGTTTTCCAGGTTATTCACCATCTTCATATATTCTTTAACCTCCGGATCGCTTGAATCTACATCGATCTCGGCTAAAAGTTTGAACATATTCTTGGTAACGATCACCGAGGTGACGTCTTTCTCATCTTCAAAGCTATCGAAGTAACCTTGAGAGAAACCTACCATTGGGGATAGGATAAGGGCGATTATAAAAAGTGCTTTTTTCATTGTCGTATTGTATTTAATATGGGTTATTTTAAAAATTTGCTTTTTGATTCGGTAAATTGATTGATTAAATTGATGGTCGCGGCGCCTTCCGCAAACTCATCTAAGTAAGTGATTTTGGAAGTTCCTTTGTTTAAATTCTCCGAAAGGAGGTACATGGTTTCTTTTGCCTGGTTATAGGCAGCCAGCGCTTCCTCTTGCTCAGCGGTTAGTCCGTTATTTTGAAAGAATAACAAACTACCCACACCCAATACCACTGCAATAGAAGCTGCCATACTCCATTTCCGGAAGCTATACTTTGAACTTTCCACAGGAATCTCAATTGCTCTGGAAGATCGTTCCTCTCTGGCCGCAACCTGACTAACAAAAATCGGAGCATACGGCATAAGTTCGGCAGGCACTTCTTCCGAAGAAAAATAGTGCTGTAATCGGGCTTCTTCTTCGAGGGTGGTATTGCCTTCAAAATAAGCTTCTAACAATTGGTTAATTTTAGCTAATTCCATAGTTGTACTTTTTTAAAAGTTCGTCGCGGACAGTTTTACGGGCTCGGGATAAATTAACTCGGATCGCCGTTTCATTCAGGTCCAACATTTCAGAAATTTCATTAAATTCAAACTGCTCAATGTCGCGCAATTGCATCACCATTCGCTGTTTTTCGGGTAAAGTCTCCATCAATTTAAAAACTAATTGCACTCCGTCGTTCAACTCTACTTTGTGCTGTAAATTATCTGAATGTTGATAATTGCTATGCACAATCTTTAAGTTGGATGCTTGCTTCGACTTTAACCTATCTAAACAATAGTTCTTGGTCATCGTCATGGCAAACGCCTCAGGATTACTATAGTTCTCCATTCGATCTCGCCCCTTCCATAATTTCAAATAAACTTCCTGAACAGCATCCTCTGCCTCTTCGCTTGATACCAATAGTCGTTTTGCTAAACGATAGAGCTTATCCTTAATGGGAAGCACTGTTTCCAAAAACTCCTTTTGATTCATGGGATGGTTAGGTTGACGCATCTTTTAAATGCTGTTCTATGGTTACGACGAGTGACTTAATTTTTTGTTACATTTTTATTTCAAATTATAATAATGTACCTATTTTAGGGGTTATATAGTATTGAACTATTTCAATAACCAAACCAAAATAAAAAATCGCTTTGAAAAAGTCCCTTTTACTGCTACTACTTATCACTTCTTGTTCTTTTATCTCTTGTTTTGAAGATCAAGATGACAAATTCACACCCGCATCCATTTCCGATATCAACAATTTTATCTGGCGCGGACTTAACTTTTTCTATGTGTATAAAGGAGATACGGCCGAATTGGCCGATGATGCTTTTGCTTCGGAAAGTGCTTATAATGAATTTTTAGATTCTTACGCCACTCCGGAATTGCTTTTCGACTATTTAAAAGCTCCTCAGGATCGATTTAGTATTATCGTGGATGATTATATTGAATTAGAAAATGCATTGGCAGGGATTACTTTATCCAATGGAATGGAATACGGCCTGGTCTATTATCCTAATAATGGAACAAACGTTTTTGGATATGTGCGCTATGTGCTGCCCAATTCCGATGCATCCTCAAAAGGACTTGAAAGAGGGCTCATATTTAACACGGTTGACGGTCAGCAATTAAATGAAAATAATTTTAGCTCGCTTCTCTCCGCTGATACCTACCGCATAGGTTTGGCAACGTTTGATGGCGAGACGGTGGAACCGACCGGTGAAAGCATCGAACTAACGAAAGAAGAATACCAGGAAAATCCCATCTATCAAACCCAAACGTTTACCATAAACGGTCAAAAAATAGGGTACCTCATGTACAATGCTTTTACCAATGAATACGACATAGATTTAAATAATGTGTTTGGTCAATTTAAATCGGACGGAATCACTGATTTGGTTTTGGACTTGCGCTACAACGGAGGTGGTTCTGTTAAAACGGCTACCTATTTAGCCAGTATGATCACGGGGCAAAATACCGGACAGGTATTTTATTCCGAGCTCTGGAATGACGATCGACAAGCAGAGTATGCGGAAGATGGTCTTTTTGTGAATAGCATTGCCGGAGGTGGTCCCGGCATCAACAGTTTGAATTTAAGTAAAGTGTATGTATTAACCTCAGCGAGAACAGCCTCAGCCAGTGAACTGGTGATCAACGGATTGAACCCTTATATTGAAGTAATACAGATTGGCACAAATACGACCGGAAAATTTCAAGCTTCCTTTTTACTCTACGATGCCCCCGCACCTAATTTCAGTAGAAGTCAGGCAAATCCCAACCATCGCTATGCCATGTTACCGTTGGTTTTCAAAACAGCGAATGCTGCCGGATATACCGATTACAATGACGGACTGGTTCCTGCGATTGAAATAACTGAAGATTACAGTAATCTGGGAAGTATTGGAGATCCCACCGAACCACTCCTGGCTGCAGCCATTGCCGAGATCACCGGCCTACCTGCCCCTATAAGAAGAAGTCGAGATCCTTTGAAATTACTTTCAGACAGTAAAGCTGCACAATTAGGGAATCAGATCATGTATATCGAAAAGTAAAAAAGCCAAAACAGAAGTTCCGGCTCTTTTCACAAATTACTTTACTAAAATCAAACTATATTTTAAAAGTAATTACAGGTAAATCGGAATGATTTACCAAATCTTCACTGATACTACCACTAAAGAAGTGTGCTAATCCTTTTCGACCATGTGTAGGAATGGCAATTGCATCAGCGTTCACAAAATTGCTATAACCGAATATGCCCTCCTCAATACTATATGAATTGTAAGTAGCAATGTCTGTTAGCTTATATTTCTGATCTGTTTTAGACTCCAACAGGAACTGAAGAAAGCGATCGTTCATTTCTTGAGAACTTCTGAAACCATCACCGGGAGTATTGATATATACCAATTGTAATTTAGCATTAAAGAGGTCAAAGAGTCGTTCCATTTTATGGAAAACATGTACTACTTCTTTATCAAAATTGGAAGCAAATACAACTTTTTCCAAATTGAAATTTTTCGCCCTGCTTTTTATGACCAATACAGGAATTTCAGAGTGACGAACTACTTTTTCAGTATTAGAACCCACAAACATTTCATGAATACCACTCGCTCCATGAGATCCCATGACAATCAGGTCACAGTCAAATTCTTTAGCCACATTATTAATTTCCTGAAACTCCTTATAGTTTTGAACAGTATTCTGAATCTTGATCCCTTTTAAATAATCCTTGTCCAAAAATTCAGCAAATCGTTTTTCGGCCAGTTTCATATAAAACATAGCTTCCATCACTTCTTTTGAATCATCTTTGGTGAACACAGCCTGAGATATGCCCATCATGTGAAGAGCAACAAGTTCAGTTTTATATTTTTTTGCCAGATCCGCAGCCACTTCCAAGGCATATTCAGAATGGGTGGAAAAATCGATGGGTACCAGTATTTTTTTCATGATCACTTCATTTAGTTATTGCATTCGTATAATTCGGCCCGACAGGAACATTGTTTATAAGTTCACTGTAACGATTAATGATTGGCGCGAAAGGTCACTCCCTTACGTTTCTTTAATTGTTTATCGAGGTCGGATATTGTTTCCTTTACAGCCATCTCGAAATTCTTCTCTTTGGAAACGGCAAATAATTTTGGCCCGGGGAGGCTTACCTCCATTTCACAAATTTTTTCACCTAAGGCATCATTTTCAATTTTAAAAAAGACGTCGATACTAATGATCCAACCATACCTAGTGGCCAGTTTTTCAAGTTTTTTATGAGTATAAGCAGTTAAAGCTTCACTGGTAGGTAGTTTCACAAATTGAATGGAAGTTGTCATAACCTTGGTTTTTATTTATTTAATAAATCTAAGACTTAAGTAGTCAAAATAAAATGACCATGGTCAGTTCTAGGAGCAGAAACAACTAAAAGACAACAGAATTGACTTACTTAAAACCAAATTTTACTATGGCGTCATGACTAATCTTTATTGATTCCATGGGAGTCTCAGTATAAGTGGCATCTTGCTCAACAAAATAGGAATCCATTCCGGATACCTCTTTGTTGGCAAGTATCGATTTAAAATCAATACTCCCTGTACCCACAGGGGCAAATCTGCCCAATGAATCCATATCTTTTATATGCCATGCTTTAAAGCGACCCGGGTATTTATTCATATAGGCGATCGGATCCGCACCGGCTTTAGTTACCCAATATAAGTCCATTTCGAAATTCACATAATCCGGATCCGTATGCGTAAGGAAATAATCGATGGGTACTATGCCGTTTTCATTTTCAATAAATTCGAAATTATGATTATGATACAACAATTCGAGACCTGCTTCATTGCATTTTTTACCTACTGTGTTTATAATGTTTGCAACGGAATCTACCTCAGTGCTCATCGACAAGACCAATGGATCTAAGCTAATCTTTTTAAAATGCCCCATGGGTGGTACAGGGATCACCAGATATTTGAAACCGGCAGCTTTCGCATCCTGAATGATCGTATCCGCATTTTCTAGTGTGAGGGTGGATTGATGGGTACTTCTGGGTTCAAGCCCGATCTCTAGCATATACGCCTTAAACTCTTCAGGAGACATTCCATAATATTTCCCATTTTCATATCCGGAAGCCTCTGCAAAGGCATAGCCCAACTCAGCTACTTCACGTAATGTTTTTCTCGCATCCAACTTCAATTCTTCCCGCACCGTATACAAGGCGATCCCACCAAGCTTGACTGGTTCGGATTGTCCACAAGAAATAAGACACATCATTAGAGAAATGCCAGATAGAGAAAGGAAACTTTTCATGATATTGATGTTTGTTTGTGACCATTAAAATGACGACAAATTTAATTAATTATAAATTTAAGGCGCCTAAATATGATCATTTTATTCTGCAAAAAAAACCTTTGTGCCGATTGAAAAAGTAGAGGCCTTTTCTCATCCAAAATCCAAGACCCGGTTTTTTGACCAGTTCTAATTCAAGACCTTAAAAATTGATGGATAATGTCCTATTAATCCGCTGAAGAATGACTATCGTCATTATTTCGATAGATTACAGGAAGTAGCTTTGTAGTATATCAAGAAAAAATAACCGACCTGATTCAGATCTCATTAGTCTACTTCAAAAGATGGGAATTGGGTCAAAAATCAATACATCATGAGAATCTTTTTTTGTATGCTTACAACGGCAGTAACCTTAGGGCTTTCTGCTCAGGTCGGACACATAATGCAAGGTGTGGGGGCCGTGAACATGTCTATGGGTGGAGCTGCCACCGGACAACCTTTAGACATATCAGGAGCTTTACATTGGAATCCTGCGGCCATTTCAACGTTCGATCAGACGATCGTTAAATTGGATGTGGGTCTTTTTTTCTCCTCTCCCGAGCTTCGATCTACGGTACCCATTGTTGATCCGAATACAGGAATGCCAACCGGCGAATTCTTTTCCGGTGTTACAGAGGATGATCGCGGATTATCACCAATGCCGGCCTTAGCCATGGTTTGGGGAAATAGTGAAAGTAAACACACGTTTGGGGTATCGGCCTTTGGAATCAGTGGCTTTGGAGTAACTTTTCCTGAGAATATGATGAACCCTATTAATGCCCCTCAAGAATTTGGAGGATTCGGACGTATTGAATCTGATTATTTGTTGTTTCAAGTAGGATTCACTTGGTCTTATCAAATTTCAGATCAATTATCTATAGGTTTACAACCGAATTTCGACTATGCCGCATTGGAGTTAATGCCTAACCCCACTGCGAATCCAAATGAATCCGGTTACCCATCGGCCAAAAAAGCCAGTGCTATAGGATACGGAGGTCAAATAGGTTTATTTTATGATTCCGGCGTTGGTTTCAAGGCAGGATTATCTTATAAATCCAACCAAAAATTCGAGGAATTTGAACTTGAAAACACTCACTTGAATGGCGATAAGGTTACGAACAATTTCCGAATGGACTATCCCGCTATTTATTCGTTTGGAATAGGCTACACTACTGGGGATTTTGACATCGCTTTTGATTTCCGTTTTGTGGATTACGAAAATACAGAAGGGTTTGAACAAAGTGGATGGACCCCTACTGCCTCTGTAAAAGGATTCGGTTGGAAAAACATGTCCGTATTATCCACAGGTCTTCAGTATAGAGGAATTAATAAACTTCCTTTACGCATCGGGTATACCTACAGTTCAAATCCAATTGACAGCGATGTGGCCTTCTTTAATATTCCTGCGACGGCCATTATTGAGAATGCCTTTCAATTTGGACTAAGCTATCAGGTGAGCGAACGATTCAATTTAGATGGCGTTTTTCACTATGGAACCAGCAATGGAAGTACTTCCGGTCCTTTGAACAATCCTATGTTCATAGAGTACTATCCTCCATACGGAGCCATTCCCGGAAGTGAAGTATCTTATGATATGACTACCTCCATGATCATGTTAGGAGCTAGCTATACTTTTGGAAAGTAGCAGAAGGCCAACCTTAGTGTTTTTTATGAATACAGAGAGGTCGAGTAGTTTACTCGACCTCTTTGTTTATTTTACTAATCATAATTCTTACAAAAAGCAAGAAATTGTATTTACAAAACAAGCTACTTCCCTCATTGTTTTACAATGGGTCCAAGTTCATTCCCCCCCAATAAGTGCATATGCACATGAAAAACCGACTGACCCGCGTCCTGATTTGTGTTCACCGTGACACGATAGCCCGATTCAGAAATACCATATTCTAATGCCAGCCTTTTTGCCACCAAAAACATTTTCCCCAACAATAGGGTATCCTCTTTGGTAATATCATTCAAGGTATGGATTTCCTTCTTAGGGACGATTAAAAAATGTACCGTAGCTTGAGGGTGAAGAGGAATGAATGAAATAATTTCCTCATCCTCATACACAATAATAGCCGGGAGTTCCCGATTGATGATTTTTGTAAAGACGGATCCTTTTTCAATGGAGACGGCTTTTAGCTCTGAATAGTCATTACTTTGGCCAAAACCTTGCACACATAAGCAAAGTGAAAAAACGAAAAAAAAGTAGCGCATATATCCGTAAAGTTTATGCAAGTGAGGTTAAATAGAAAATAAAACGCTTTAAAGGTATTATTTATTTTAAGATATGACGTAGTCCCATATAAAGACTTTGCTCCAAAATATCGTATTTTCCATCACTTAAAAATAGTTCTTTTATTTCTCTATTAAGATTTTCTAATTCATGGGCGGAGTAACCATGACTTGCCACGGAAGACTGTATTTTTTGAATACTTTGGTAATCATTATCATTTTCAAACTCCGCATGTATTTTCTCAAAATCACTGTGTTGGCTCTTTAATTTGATAAGATCCAATTCCGATTTAGATTCATTAAAATCGGCATGCGCACAATAAAGGAGGATATAGATTTTCAACTCTTCTTTAGTCCAGTGGGGAATATTTTCTTTCACGAATACTAATTTTATGTTCTACGATTGTTTCGTTCAGCAGCTAAATTTAACTTTTATTATTGGAATAAAAGTGATGAACTTAAAATTGAATTCTATTTTTAATGGAATATCTCACTTTCATTTCTGGGTAGATTTCTCTAAATAAAAAAAACCTAAGGAATGTAGTCCTTAGGCATCTAAGTGCAGGGATGACAGGATTTATTGAATCCTTTTACATCGCATTTGTTGCAACTAGATGCCGAATGCTATCGCATTATGTTCATTTTTATTTGTCGGCTATGCGCAAACTTTGTTTGGCTCGCCTTCAAATAAAAAAGCCTAAGGACGGTTGTCCTTAGGCATCTAAGTGTCGGGATGACAGGATTTGAACCTGCGACCACACGGCCCCCAGCCGTGTACGCTACCGGACTGCGCCACATCCCGAATTTGGAATTGCAAAATTAACCAAATAAAAAAGTCTTGCAAACAATGTTCACAAGACTTTTCCGTAATCATAAAAATATTAAATAAACAACAAATGCGTTCCTTCTTGATCTGCGCGACTGTAAAAGTCTCCAATAGTAAGGATACCATCTAATTCATCTATGAGATCTTCTCTCTTAAGATGGAACATATCCACCGCCAATTTACATGCCCATAGTTTACAACCGGAGTCTGATAAAATTTCAAGAAACTCCCCTACGGCAGGCATATCGAGTTTTTCCATCTCCTTTTTCATCATCTTGGTAGCCAAGGCTTCAACTCCGGGAAGTCCTCCTAACATGGTTGGCATATGCATCGCCGGGTTACCAACGGTGGCGACATGCAAGTGTTCCAATTTTTTCTTTTGAATAGCTTCCAGTCCGAAGAAAGTAAAGAATATTTCAGATTCAATTCCTTCCATTCTTGCTCCATTCGCCATAACAAATGCAGCGTACACATTTTCAATTGTTGCTTTAGACAAAATGAAAAGCATTTTTTTAACTTGTGTAGTTCCCATGATTTTTAATTTTTATAATATATGTGATCACATGGCGCCAATATTAGACCATGTATACGTAACTTAAATACAGCTTTTAGGCTTTGGAATACCGGCAATTAAAGTTGATACTTTAAGTGGACCACCCGGAAATAAACCATAGAACTCCTTGATATCTAAAACACCACTATTTTTAATCCCTCTAACTGAAAGTGGTTCTTCGTTTTTATACTTATCTTGGATATAATCTATTACTTCCCAGTGTTTGTCGGTTAATGATATGTTATGCTCCTTAGCAAGTTCTTCAGCTATCTTTTTATTCCATTGTTGGAAATCCAATAAATAGCCTTCCTCATTAACGTCAATTTCGGATTGTGCGATTACTTTTTTCATTTTTTTAATTTTCAATTTATACTAAGTTATTTCTTCAAAATGTTTCCCTTTTTCGCTCATGGTGGCTGAAACAAACGGAATATGAATTCCTTTGATCAACATGTTCCAATAGATCCATCGAAAGGCCATTTTTCCCATATGGTTCATTCTGCTTTCTTTCAAAAGATTTAAAGGTCCAACCCCGGGAAATGGAAAGGTTCCTTCCACCGGTTCGTGGGTATAATTAAAGTCGATGAGCAAAGCCTTTCCATTACCTGTTTCTATGAAACAATTGGCATGACCGTCAAATTCTTCTTTTAAGGGCTTTCCGTCTATGTAAAGCAGAATATTATCGGTTAGTATCTCGGCTTCAAAATGAGCCACGGAACCGGCCTTTGAAGCAGGTAAGTTGGTAGCATCACCGATCGCGAAGATATTTTCATAATCCCTGGATTGTAAAGTCGCCTTGTTGGTGGGAACATAATTCAAATCATCCCCCATTCCGGAGCGTGCTATCAACGCGTCCCCCATATTGGTTGGAACAGTGACCAAAAGGTCATACGCTACTTCAGTGTCAGCATAATCTATGATCTTATCGTTCTCATAGTCCACTCGTTCAATATTGAAATCGGTTACTTCTTTAATCCCTTTCTCTTCCAATAAGTAATGTAATGCTTCGGTGGCTTTAGGTTTTGTAAATGCTCCTGCTAAAGGAGTGACAAAGGTAATGTCTACTTTATCACGCATCCCTTTATTCCTGAAATAAGAATCCGCTAAGAAGGCAAATTCCAAAGGAGCCACGGGACATTTTATAGGCATTTCACAGATATGTATCACTAATCTGCCACCTTCCCACTCTCGCAATTTATTTCGTAAGGCTTTGGCACCTTCAAAGGTGTAGAAATCAAAGATGTTCTTATGCCATTTCGGACCTTTCATGCCTTCAATTTCATCCGGAGCTATTTTGGTTCCGGTGGCAACAATCAATAGATCATAATTCAGCTCTTGCCCTGTTTCCAGTTTCACTTTGTTCTTTTCAGGTACGATCAGATCGATCTTCTCCTGGATATAATTTACTCCCTTTGGAATAAACTTTTCGCCATTCTTCTTTACTTGACCTGTGGTATATATATCAAAGGGAAGGAATAAGAATCCCGGTTGATAGTAATGTGTCTTGTATTGATCCACGATCGTTATTTGCCATTCCTTTTTAGGCAGTTTAGAGATCAAATGATTCGCCATCATTGTGCCTGAAGTCCCTGCGCCTAATATGAGTAAGTTTTTCATAACCTCATTCTTTAGTTCTAATTAATTCAACTTATAATTCTATGTAAATTTAAGTCCATCTTTCCATTTTTTAAATGACAAAAGTCATACGAAACAACAGGAGTAGGCCTGGCAGAAATTGAGTCCCGAAATGAATGGACGACATTACCACCTTTAGTCAGCGGTGTAGACAGGTGAACATTTTTCACCAAATACAGGCACAAAAAAAAGGCCGCTGTCGCGGCCTTTTTTTTAAGGGAACTTAACACTTAGAAACTAATTACAGATTCGAAAACAATTCCATTAAATTTACCATCATTATAGGTATTTAAATCGGCATAGTCATTATAACTTTGGCTAACATATTCTAGTTTGGCAAGAACATTTTTAGTCAAGAACCATCCGGCAGAGACTTGAAATCTTGAAATATTGATTTTTGTATAATTATCTGGATCCCAATCTTTAGCATCTTTATCTTCAGAACTCACTACATTATATCTTGCTCCAAGGAAGAAATTCTCTGTTTCTCCAAATCGGTAGATCAATTCTCCGGCAAATTGGGTAACTTTTCTGTCGTCAGCTGGTTCACCGCTTCCGTTGAGCTCATTATCTGCCTTACCATTTGCCATTTCTATTGTTCCGAAAAATTCTAACCCTTGATATTTCACAAAAGGATTAATCATTATAGCAGTAATTTTGTTTCTTAAATTTGGATTGTAACGTCCGGATCTAAAATTATCATCTGCTCCATCAAGAATCATAACACCATAGTATCTAGAACCTGTTCTATCTGCACTATATAGATATGAACTTGGCACATCCCCGGTATTATAAAGAGATCCGGTTATTCTGAATCGAAGGTCATCATTGATTTGTTTGTCATATCCTAATTTTGCCAAAAAAGAAGCGCCACCTGTGCTAGCCTTGTTAAATTCATCATCATCAGGCACATTACTTTTGTTTACATTTTGGTTTAGTTTCCCGTTGGTAAAACCAACCATACCAATAAATCCATCTCTTTGGTAATATAACTCAGCACCAACCTCAGTGGTAAAGGCATCCATAATTAAATTTCCAACAAATGGATTATATAATGCTTGTCCATTATCGGATCTTCTAAAGTGTGTATCACCATAGTTGTTTTCCATGTGACCGATTTTTACGGTTACATACCTCATAGCATCAGCCAACAGACCTTCGTTAATAAAATTTAAGTTATCTATTTGAAGATACCCTCCTTTCACATAAGGTTCTGGGTGGTGTCTGGAAGACAGATAGGTACGCAAGTGCATACGTAAACCATCATGCAACTGGACATCAAGATCCAAGTTAGCTGTTGCTAGGTTAAAGTTGCCACCTATTTCTCTTAATTTGTAAGGATAAGTATCCTCACCCTCCACTACAACCAATGGGTTTGAATTTTCATGGTCAAGGGATTGGAATTGTAGAGCGGAGGCTCCACCGATGCGTACTGTCACCCCGTCAAATGCTTTGATAACAGCAGTGTCCTTGGGCGCTTCAAATACATTGATACCTTCTTTACTCGGTTCTCTGTAGTTGTTTAAACTTCTTTTGTTTTGTCCTAAGCTCACAGTTACTGCTGTAAGCATGATTAGTAGGGCTAGATTGCTTACTAGTTTTTTCATGATTAGTTGTAATTTAAATTAAAATCAATAGTTATGTCGTCACCTGTTTTTATGGTTCCAAGTAACGCCGTCGGGGGTTCAACTCCGAAGTCGGTCATTTTTAAAGGTTTCTCACCTTTAATAGTAATGCTTTTATTTGTTTGATTGATGAGTACATCAATCGGTACTTTTTTAGATTTCCCGGCAATGGTCAAGGTACCATTCAAAGTAACTGAATATGTATTAGGTCCAGTTTCTTTTAGCGCACCAATCTTCTCATATTGGTAGGTTATTGTTGGAAATTTATCTTCCTTTAAAGCATCATATGTTTTATTATCCATTATTTTTTTACCGCTCTTTAAAGACTTCACCTGCAGTTTTACTTTAATATCAGAAATGGCTAAAGTTTCTGAAGTAGCATCCATACGTATTGATCCGGTACAGTCGTCTGAAACCATTTCCCAATCGTGCAAAGAAGAGGTCCCTTTAATAATGAATTTTGAATTTGCACTATTTAACGAATATGCTTGTGATGGAGATGCAACCGGATCAGAACTTTTTAGATCAGATTGCGCATAAATTAAGCTTGAACTCAGCATTAAAACCAGAATGATCACACAATTTCTCATAACGTTGGTATGGATTACTTGATTAATTTGGTACAAATCTAAAGTGGAAGTATTAGTCTATCTATGATAATTATCAGTAAAAAAAATTATGAAATAACTAAGAAAAGACTTAAATAAGCTTCCTTAAATAGGTTGCATATTCGCTGTTAAAATTAAGGTGATTATCTCAATCCCCCCAAATAATCATAGGTCTTAGTCAAATTCCTATTCCATAATTAGTACCTTTGAACAAACTCAGTTTCTATGCTTATCATTGGCATTGCCGGAGGTACCGGAAGCGGTAAAACCACCGTGGTAGAACAAATTGTCGCGGAACTTCCCAAAGAGGAAGTATGCGTGATATCACAGGATTCCTACTATAAAGACACCAGCCATCTTACCTTTGAAGAACGTGTTAAGATCAATTTCGACCACCCCAAGGCGATCGATTTTGATTTGTTGGAAGATCATTTAAAAGCCTTGCGAAAAGGAGAAACCATAGAGCAGCCTGTCTATTCTTTTGTCGATCATAACCGAACCGGTGAAACGCTCACTACCTATCCGAAGAAGGTGGTTATTGTCGAAGGCATATTAATTCTTTCCCATACTGAACTTAGGAATCTCTTTGACATTAAACTCTACGTGCATGCCGATAGCGATGAACGGCTCATCCGCCGATTAAAAAGGGATATGACCGATCGTGGTCGAGATCTTAACGAAGTGCTGAATCGCTATCAAAGCACCCTAAAACCAATGCATCAGCAGTTCATTGAGCCTACCAAGGAATATGCAGATATTATTATTCCCACCAATAGATACAATTCAGTTGCAGTTAAACTGATAAGAAACATCATTCATCAAAGATTATCTTAACTTTACCCTGTGATGCTTTCAAAAATAAAACAAAAGAAATGGGTGCGCTTTATAAGCAATAAATATGTGCTGATATTACTCTTTTTTTTAATTTGGATGTTCTTTTTTGATACCAATTCCTATTTTATACACAAGGAACTAAACGAAGATATTCATTCTCTTCAGAAGAGTAAAATACATTATCAGGAGGAAATTCAAAAAGATAAGGCTTTTATTAAAAAAATGGAGGATAGCAATGAAGTGGAAAAATATGCACGAGAGAAATATTATTTGAAAAAAGAGAACGAGGACATTTATATTATCCAAAATCAAGATAGCCTTACCGATCAATAAGCCGTATGGACCACTTTTTATTTTCGGAATTCAACCCGGTATCCGCCAAGCAGTGGAAACAAAAGATCCAAATGGAACTGAAAGGGGCCGATTATAACGATTCGTTGATCTGGCAAAGCTTGGAAGGGATCCATGTACGTCCCTTTTACCATCAAGACGATTTTACGGAAGATGCTGCCCCCATTCCGGGAGCACCTTCCCAATGGAATATCCTTCAACAAGTGTACCTGGATGATCCGATAATTAGTCATCGCCTCATCAAAGATGCCTTGAGCAAAGGTGCTGAAGGGGTATATCTTACCGCTCATGAACCCTTTGATATTGCCGCTGTTTTTAAAGATTTCCCTTTTGAAACAGCCACGATCTATTTTTCATTGCATTTTTTGGATGCAGATTTTATGGAAAAACTTAGTCGTTTCTTAAAAAACAATAAGGCGACCGTTTACTATAATATAGATATTATTCATCATCTGGCTTCAGAAGGTAATTGGTTTCACAGTCTTGAAAAGGACCACGAACAAATGGATCGGATAATCGGTCTAAATCCCGGGACAGCAGTTTTGGGTATTCATACCAATCTCTATCAAAATGCAGGTGCTAACATTATTCAGCAACTGGCATACGCACTCGCGCATGCCAATGAATATTTAAATCATTTGAAAGATCATAAGGACTTCAAACAATTACCACTGACCTTTGTATTGAGTACCGGAAGCAATTACTTTTTTGAAATAGCCAAAATAAGAGCATTGCGATTACTTTATGCCACTCTTGCGGAAGCATACGGCATTGAGCAAGTATGTCACATCCTTTCCTTACCTAGTAAGCGCAATAAGACTTTATACGATTACAACGTGAATATGTTGCGCACCACAACCGAATGTATGAGTGCGGCATTGGGAGGATCCAATGCAGTTTGTAATGTTTCTTATGATGTTCTTTATCATAAAAGTAACGAATTCGGTGAGCGGATTTCAAGAAATCAGTTGATCATAATGAAAGCGGAAAGCTATTTGGATTATACTTCCAATCCGGCCGACGGCAGTTATTATATAGAAACCCTTACGAGAGAACTTTCAGAAAAAGCGCTGAGCCTCTTTAAAGAAATTGAAAAAGGCGGGGGCTTCCTAAAGCAACTCAAGGAAGGTATCCTTCAGAAAAAAATAAAAGAAAGTAGTCTTAAAGAACAGGAATGGTTTGATTCCGGAAAGCTCGTTCTGCTGGGTACGAATAAATACCCGAATCCTAACGATCGCATGTCGACTGACCTGGAATTATTTCCGTTTTTGAAAACAAAACCCAGAAAAACCCTCATTGAACCCATCTTCGAAAAGAGATTGGCTGAACGGTTAGAAAAAGAAAGACTTGAACATGAAAAAAACTAATTTCATTCTCTTATCGATCCTGTTCATTTTTATGGTAAGTTGTGAAAAACCAATGACCTATAAATATCAGGATAAACCGCAAAAAGTCGATTGTCCCGGTCCGGATAAATTCCTGATGCACGAAGCACTTTATAGCTTCCAGGAAGATATTGGCGTCCATTACAACAAATATACCGACTACAAAAAAGGCAGCTCACTGTTTTATATGGAAGGCTATTCACAATTTGTCTATTTTGGATTTTCGGGGACAGCTCCTTTTAGCGAAATTGTCTCAGCTCACAGCTTGGAAATTTTGGAAAGACTCCGGAAAGAAACCGATTTATGGACGAGCAAACAAGGAATGCTAAGTTTGAATTATAATGGTGAATATGTGAGTTGCTTGATCAATAGTATTCAAGATGAAGCACTCAGAAATAAAATAAACAGCTTAAAAGAGGTGAATTATTTAACGCCTCAAATTATTGCCGAGACCATGCGAATAAATGTGATCCGCGTAGTACAAGACCCCTATCTGGCTATGTATATGGCTCTGGATGCCTATTACCAGCCGTTAATTAATCGAAACATCAGTAAAACCGAAGAATCCTTATGAGTCGACTGAACGTACAACTCTTAACCATTAAGAAGAGTGCTTCGAAAAAGGGATCTTCTGCAGTAGAAAAAGGAACTGCGGAAGGGATTTCTTTTAAGTCAACCTATACCAAGGAAGATAGTACTCAGCTGCATCATCTGGATTTCGCCGCGGGTATTGCGCCGAACTTAAGAGGCCCCTATTCGACCATGTATGTTCAGAAACCATGGACCATCCGTCAGTATGCAGGCTTTTCAACTGCTGAAGACAGCAATGCATTTTATAGAAGAAATTTAGCCGCAGGTCAAAAAGGTCTATCTGTGGCCTTCGATCTGGCGACGCACAGAGGATATGACAGCGATCACGAACGGGTAGAAGGGGATGTAGGCAAGGCCGGAGTAGCGATCGATAGTGTGGAAGACATGAAGATCTTGTTTGATCAAATTCCACTGGATAAGATGAGTGTTTCCATGACCATGAACGGGGCTGTGTTACCCATTATGGCCTTTTATATAGTGGCTGCGGAAGAGCAAGGTATTTCGCCTGAAACACTGGCGGGAACCATACAGAATGATATTCTGAAAGAATTTATGGTGCGGAACACTTACATCTACCCTCCTGCCCCTTCCATGAAGATCATTGGAGACATCTTTAGATATACCAGTGAATTTATGCCGAAGTTCAATTCCATTTCAATTTCAGGGTATCATATGCAGGAAGCGGGCGCTACTTGTGATATTGAATTGGCTTACACTTTGGCTGACGGACTCGAATATATACGTACCGGTATAAAGGCCGGAATGGACATTGATGGTTTTGCTCCCCGATTATCTTTTTTCTGGGCCATCGGAATGAATCATTTTATGGAAATTGCTAAAATGCGCGCAGCCCGAATGTTGTGGGCAAAATTAGTCAAGCAATTTAACCCCAAAAGTGATAAATCCCTAGCACTTCGAACACACTGCCAAACCAGTGGTTGGAGTCTTACCGAGCAGGACCCCTTCAATAATGTTGCCCGAACCTGCATCGAAGCAGCGGCAGCTGTCTTTGGCGGCACTCAATCCCTGCATACTAATGCGCTTGATGAGGCGATAGCACTTCCAACCGACTTCTCCGCACGTATCGCCCGAAACACACAGATTTTTCTTCAGGAGGAAACTCAGATCACCCGAACGGTCGACCCATGGGGAGGTAGCTATTTGGTGGAGAACTTAACCAATGATATTGCCGAAAAGGCCTGGGCGCTCATTCAGGAAGTGGAAGAATTGGGGGGCATGACCAAAGCGATAGAGGCCGGGATCCCTAAATTGCGTATTGAGGAAGCAGCCGCCAGAAAACAAGCCCGAATAGACAGTGAACAGGATATCATTGTGGGGGTGAATAAATTTCGCTTGGAAAAGGAAGATCCTTTGCAAATTCTTGATGTAGATAATCAGAAAGTGCGAATGGGTCAAATTGAACGTTTGCAACGTTTAAAGGCTGAAAGAAACCAAACCCGTGTAGACGAATCCTTGGCAAATTTAACCGAATGTGCCCGAACAGGTGATGGAAATTTATTAGCTTTAGCTGTGGAAGCTGCTCGTGAACGAGCTACTCTGGGAGAAATCAGTGATGCCCTTGAAAAGGCCTTTGGCAGATACAAGGCTCAAATTAAATCGTTTAGTGGTGTGTATAGCAAAGAAATAAAGAAAGATCCTTCTTTTGAAAAAGCGAGAACGATGGCCGACCAATTTGCAGAATTGGAAGGACGCAGACCTCGTATCATGATAGCAAAGATGGGGCAAGATGGACATGATCGAGGCGCCAAGGTGGTGGCCACAGGGTATGCTGATGTTGGGTTTGACGTCGATATTGGTCCCTTATTTCAAACACCGGCGGAAGCGGCCAAACAAGCCATGGAGAACGATGTACATATCCTGGGCGTATCTTCTTTAGCGGCAGGTCATAAAACCCTTGTGCCTCAAGTAATAGAGGCCTTGAAGAACTACGGAAGGGAAGATATAATGGTGATCGTGGGCGGCGTCATTCCTCCACAAGACTACCAGTTCTTATTCGATGCAGGCGCCGTTGCGGTATATGGACCGGGAACGAAAATTAGTGAAGCCGCTATCGAAATATTACAAATTTTAATGGATTCTATATCCGATTAATAATTGAATGATGAATTATTCTCATAAAATGTTGCGGGATGACGCGCTAAAAGGAAAGACTATTGTTGTAACGGGAGGCGGAAGTGGATTAGGTAAATCGATGGCAACTTATTTCTTGGAATTAGGAGCAAATGTGGTCATTACCTCTCGAAACCTTGATAAGTTAAAAGTTGTTCAGGCTGAAATGGAAGCACAAACCGGCGGCAAGGTATTAGCCGTGGCTTGTGATGTCCGTGATTACGAACAAGTGGAAGCCATGGTAAAGGCGTCCGTAGATAAATTCGGCAGCGTGGATGTATTGCTGAACAATGCCGCCGGAAACTTTATTTCTCCCACGGAACGATTATCGGCCAACGCATTTGATACCATCATCGACATCGTATTGAAAGGAACCAAGAATTGCACCTTAGCATTTGGAAAATACTGGATCGACAAAAAAGAAACCCAAAAAGTGGTTTTAAATATTGTCACTACTTACGCTTGGACCGGTTCTGCCTATGTGGTCCCCAGCGCTACAGCAAAAGCAGGTGTATTGGCCATGACCCGTTCCTTGGCCGTCGAATGGGCTAAATACGGAATGCGTTTTAACGCGATCGCCCCGGGTCCTTTCCCGACTAAAGGTGCATGGGATCGACTGCTACCGGGTGATCTGAAGGAGAAGTTCGATCTGGCGAAAAAAGTCCCACTGAAGCGTGTTGGAGATCACCAGGAATTGGCAAATCTTGCCGCCTATCTTGTTTCTGACTTCTCTGCATACGTAAACGGAGAGGTAATTACCATTGATGGTGGAGAATGGCTTAAAGGTGCAGGACAATTTAATCTTTTAGAGGATGTTCCCGAGGAAATGTGGGACATGCTCGAAGCAATGATTCGCGCAAAAAAAAGTAAATAACCCCTTAAAACACCCATAATGTGCGGCTTAGGCTGCGGATAATTGTTTACTTCCTGTTAACAAAATTCGTTTTCAAAGCCCATAATTAATCGTATTTTTACTTCTAAATCTGTACGAATTTAATGGGTAAGATAATTGCTATTGCTAATCAGAAAGGTGGGGTCGGAAAGACAACAACATCAGTAAATCTAGCAGCTTCACTTGGGGTTTTGGAAAAAAAAATTCTGTTGATCGACGCAGATCCTCAAGCAAATGCTACTTCAGGCTTGGGAATTGATGTGGAACATGTGGAATTAGGTACCTATCAAATTTTAGAACATACCATTTCAGCAAAAAAAGCAATTATTCCTACCAACTCCCCTAATTTGGACCTCATTCCCTCGCATATCGATCTGGTAGCTATCGAAATAGAGTTGGTGGATATGGAAGAACGGGAATATATGTTGAAAAAAGCCATTCAGGAGTTAAAGAAAGATTACGACTTTATATTGATTGACTGCGCCCCTTCCTTAGGGTTATTAACGTTAAATGCTTTAACCGCAGCCGATTCAGTGATCATTCCGATCCAATGTGAATACTTTGCCCTGGAAGGGTTGGGCAAATTGCTGAATACCATAAAAAGTGTTCAAAAGATCCATAACCCTGATCTCGATATTGAAGGATTGTTGTTAACGATGTACGACTCTCGATTAAGATTATCCAATCAAGTCGTAGAAGAGGTTAGAAAACACTTTGACGAGATGGTATTTGACACAATCATACAACGAAATGTTCGTTTAAGTGAAGCTCCTAGTTATGGAGAAAGCATCATTAGCTATGATGCAGGTAGTAAAGGTGCTAATAATTACTTAAGTTTGGCCCAGGAATTAATTGAGAAAAATAGCTGATGATTCATGGCGAAAGCAACTAAAAAACAAGCGTTGGGACGCGGACTTTCAGCACTACTGAAGGACCCGGATAACGACATCAAATCGGTCACCGACAAGAATGCCGATAAGGTGGTTGGGAATATCGTAGAATTAGAACTTGATTCTATCGAAGTGAATCCTTTTCAGCCGCGTACCAGCTTTAACGAAGAAACATTGCGGGAATTAGCTTCCTCTATTCGGGAATTGGGAGTGATCCAGCCTATTACGGTTCGTAAAATGGGTTTTAACACCTATCAATTGGTGAGTGGGGAACGACGTTTTCGAGCCTCTAAATTGATCGGGTTGCCAACTATTCCCGCCTATATCCGTATCGCCAATGATCAGGAATCTTTAGAGATGGCGCTGGTCGAGAATATTCAGCGGCAAGATCTGGACCCAATTGAAATTGCACTTTCCTATCAACGATTGATCGAAGAAATTCAAGTCACGCAAGAAGAATTGAGTGATCGGGTAGGGAAAAATCGTTCTACTGTTACTAATTACTTGCGATTACTTAGATTAGATCCTATCATTCAAACAGGGATGCGGGATGGATTTATTTCAATGGGACATGGAAGAGCTCTTATTAATGTTGAAGATCCAACGGATCAATTGGATATTTATGAAAAAATAGTTCGTCAAGGACTCTCTGTTCGTGAAACAGAAGCGCTCGTTCGAAGCTTTAAATATCCGGAATCCAAGAACACCTCAAAATCTAAGGTTACGCCGCATTTTGCAAATAAGGGAAGTCAGGCGCTTTCGGATTATCTGGCTGCTAAAGTCACAATAAAAACGCAGGAGAACGGAAAAGGTCAGTTGATAGTTCCCTTTAAAAACGAAGCTGATTTTCAACGCATCCTGAACCTCATTAAAAGTGAAAAGTAAGCTTTTCCATATCTTTTTTTTTATAGGGTGTTTTTCATTGATGGCACAAACAGACAGCCTTACTGTAAAGAAAGAAGGTTCCTTGGTGGTGCTGGACTCCATTACTCCCAAAGATGTCTATGATCCCTTAGCGCCTTCCAGAGCTGCCTTTTATTCGGCTGTCTTACCGGGATTAGGTCAGGCGTATAATAAAAAATATTGGAAGATTCCCATTATTTATGCCGGTATGGGTGCCGGTGTATACTTTTATATTCAAAATACAGAAGATTACAATCGATTTAGAGACGCTTATAAAAGACGATTGGCCGGCTTTACAGATGATGAATTCGAAAATGTATCCGATGCTCGATTAAGAGATGCTCAAAAAACAGCAGGGCGAAATCGAAATGTAAGCATCGTTGTATCGGTCTTATTCTATATGTTGAATATCGTGGATGCGAATGTAGATGCTCACCTCAGACAATATAACATCAGTGAGGACCTTACGTTGCAACCCAATATTCAACTTAATTCGATAGACGCACAGCCAAATTACGGCCTATCATTAACCTTCAATCTGAAATGAAAATTGCACTGTTAGGATATGGAAAAATGGGCAGGACCATCGAACAATTGGCGATTCAAAAAGGACACCAAATTGTATATAAATCCGCGGGCACAAATCAAGAAGGGAATTTAGAACTGGCAGATATCGCCATTGAATTTTCAATTCCCGAAGCTGCCTTCGCCAATATCACCACCTGTTTTGAACATGGGATACCGGTGGTTTGCGGAACAACAGGATGGTTGGCCCGTTGGGATGAAGTGCTAAATAATTGTGAAAGAAGTAACGGAAGTCTCCTCTACGCGTCAAACTTCAGTGTTGGCGTTAACTTGTTTTTTAATCTGAATTCCTATTTAGCCCGATTGATGCAGCCCTATAAAGATTATATTCCCTCCCTTGAGGAGATCCATCATACACAAAAAAAGGATGCTCCCAGTGGAACGGCTATTACTTTGGCTGAAGGTATATTGAGCAATTCAGAAAAATCTTCCTGGGAATTGGAGACGGAAGATCCAAACAAATTATCTATCAAAGCCATACGTGAAGGAGATGTAAAAGGCACGCATATCATTAGCTATACCTCCCCGATCGATTCATTAAGCATCAAGCATGAAGCTTTCAGCAGAGAAGGTTTTGCTTTAGGTGCTATTTTAGCAGCCGAATGGCTTCCGGGGAAAAAGGGAGTCTTTAGCATGAAAGATGTTTTAAATTTAAAGTAATTTAACACCCAAAAGGGTTTAGGCGAGTATCTCGCTTTAAAATAGAATCATTATGACAATAACAGCTTGGATTATTTTTTTCTTCATAATACAGGTCATTCACTTCGCAGGTACCTGGAAGATGTATGTAGCTGCGGATAGAAAAGCATGGGAAGCATTGGTTCCGGTTTACAATGCTATTGTTTTAATGAAGATCATTAAGCGACCGGTTTGGTGGGTGATCTTACTTTTTGTTCCCATCGTGAATCTTATTATGTTTCCGGTCACCTGGGTAGAGACAGCCCGAAGCTTTGGTTTCAATAAAAAGAAGGATACTTGGCTTGTGTTGTTTACCCTTGGAGGGTATTTATTTTATTTGAATTATACCCAAAAACTGATCCACCAAAAAGAGCGCAGCCTTACTCCTAAGTCATCTGCCGGGGAATGGGTGAGTTCCATTTTATTCGCTATTGTGGCTGCTACTATTGTGCACACTTACTTTATGCAACCATTTACGATTCCTTCTTCTTCTCTGGAAAAGACACTTTTAGTAGGGGATTATTTATTTGTTTCTAAATTTCACTACGGAGCGCGTGCACCAATGACAACGGTAGCTCTGCCTATGGTTCATGATACTATTCCGGTGCTTCACACCAAATCCTATCTAAGCAAACCGCAACTCCCCTATTTTAGATTGCCGGGATTTCAGAAAGTAAAAAGAAACGACATAGTGGTATTTAATTGGCCGGTTGACACCTTGATAGATATCCGTCCGGGACATATGAGAGGAAGTGTGCAAAAGCCGATCGACAAAAAATCGAATTATGTAAAAAGATGTGTCGGGATTCCGGGAGATTCATTGGAAGTGCGAAATGGTTATGTATACATTAACGGAGAAAAGAATGAGCTACCCGATCGCGCCAGACTTCAGTTCGTCTATGAACTCGTTTCAAAACGTCCTTTAATAATGGTAGATCGCAACGGAATGGTGTCTAATGTAGCCACTCCTGCCATTTATGATCGTTTTAAAATATCCGACATCGGCTTCTCTCGGGTAGATCAAGCCACAAAAAATGTAGTCCATATTGCACATATTTCGGAAGAAGTTGCGGAACAATTAAAGAACTACCCTGATATTGTTTCTGTCACCAAATTGAAGAATGAAAAAGGAGTGTACGACAATGGCGTATTTCCCTATAGCGAAAGCCATTCATGGAATACCGATTATTTCGGCCCTATTTATATCCCTGAAGCGGGAACAACCGTTGCCATTACTCCGGAAAGTATTCCCTTCTACAAACGGATCATTGAGGTCTATGAAGGTTCCGAACTTGGTATAGAAAATAAGATCACCCAATCGGGAACACAAGTACTGCTTAACGGGCAACCCATTAATGAGTACACCTTTAAAATGGATTACTATTGGCTAATGGGAGACAATCGTGACAACTCACAAGATGCCAGATCCTGGGGATACGTTCCTTATAACCATGTGGTTGGTAAACCCGTATTCATATGGCTCAGTCTGGATGCCAATAAAAAAGGATTTGATAAAATTAGATGGGAGCGAATGTTCACAACAGTAGGTGGATCCGGAGAACCGGTCTCTTATTTGAAGTGGTTTTTGTTGTTCTTAGCAGGGTATTTTATCTTTGACTTTTTCAGGAAAAAGAAAGCCAAGGCAAAATCTTAAGACAGTAAAACATGATATTGCTCCATCCAACTTACTTTCCAAGTATTGTACAAATGGTAGCTGTGGCGCAGAGTGATGCCGTGGTTTTTGAAGTAGAGGACAATTATCAGAAGCAGACCTATCGAAATCGCACCTATATCGCCCATGCCAATGGGCGTTTGACGCTCAATGTACCGGTCAAACACTCTAAAAAGAAAGAACGCTATATGATGAAAGATGTCGTGATAGACAATAGCTTTCCTTGGCAATCACAACATTGGAAGTCCATACAAACAGCTTATAGAACCTCCCCATTTTTTGAGTTTTATGAAGACGATCTGAGGGAATTATTTGTAGAACCTGTAGAGAAACTACTCTCTCACAATTTAATGATCTATAGCAAACTCACCGACTTGATAGGACTGGATGCGAACTATACCGTAAGTACAGAATATTTCAGGGAACCGAAACAAAAAGATTTTCGATTTCTTGCAGTAGCCAAGACCGATAGCGTTTTCGAACTGGAGCCTTATACGCAGGTACTACAGGATCATCATGATTTTTTACCCAACCTTTCCGTGCTAGATCTTTTGTTCAATGAAGGCCCCAACACCTTATTCTATCTGGAAAATCAACGCACTTTCCAATCACTTAGTCCCAACCAACGGTAGAGATAATCGGATAATGATCCGAAAAGGATTTTTTGATATTATTAAAATTTATCACGGAGAATTCTTCACTGGCTAAGATAAAATCGATTCGCATTGGGTAGTGATTAAAAAGAAATGTTTGTCCCAATCCGTTTCCTTTTTCCTGAAAGGCGTCTTGCATATCTCGTCTTAACTCTCTATATACATAAGAAAATGACGTGTTGTTGAAATCGCCGGAAAAGATCACGGGATACTTACATTGCCTCTTATGTTTTAAAATTTCCGCAACCTGAGACTCTTGCTGAACAAAGGTCACCGACATGCGTTGTTTGATCTGTTCCGTACCGCGCTCCTGCAGAAAATCTACCGTTGGTAAAATTCCCAAGGACTGAAGGTGTAAATTATATACCCTTATTGTATCCGAATCTACTAATAGATCGGCAAACAAAGAATTATTATAGCTGCCATTAAAATCAAAGCTTCCTTTATGAAGAATGGGATATTTTGAAAATATAGCATGCCCTAATTTATGGGTGCTGTCCTTAAAATGTATAAATTGATAGGGGTACTCGGAAAAATCTGCTTTGTTCTTTGCATAAAATTCTTGTATGCAAACTACATCCGGCCTCTCATTTTCAATTAAATTGGAAAAAGCGGCTGCCACGGCTACTTCATCGGGATTTCTTTCATAGGCATTGAAAAGATGGACATTATAGGATAGTAACTTGATGTTTTTTGAGTGGGTGTCTAAGCTTCCTTCAGAAGAAATTTCAAAAAAAGCATGAAAATGAAAATAGGCAATAACCACCACCACCAATGAAAACCAAAAACGCCTTTTAAATTGCAAGATCCAATACACCATAAATAGTAGATTGAATAGGATCAATGGTGATACGGCTAAACTTAAAATGGATAGGGTAGGGAATTTGGAAGGTGGCAAATAGGGTAATACAAAAGAAATTAGCAACAACAAGGCAGTAAAGATGTTGAGTGCATAAAACAATTTCCCCAAAAATTGCAATTTCAGCAATTGAATTGTATTTAGTTAGCTATCTTTTCCCGCTTTGAATAAAAAATCCTTTTCTTCCTTGGTCAGGCTGTCGTATCCGCTCTTCCCTATTTTATCCAAGATAGTGTCCACCATTTTTTGGTGATCACTTCTCGCTTCATTTGTTTTAGAACGTTGGGTTTTTGATTGTGTTGTTCGGTGTACCTTTTTAAAAGGTTTCTTCTTTTTGGGTTTAAACAAATTTGTCACACCATCCATTAGTTTTTCGAACCACAATCCAATATCACTGCCTTTCATTAACTGTCGTGCATATATATATCCAAAAATAGCCCCCCCTAAGTGTGCTAATAATCCACCGGCATTGTTTAACGCAGGTAATCGAATCAAGTCCCATACTATTAGAAACACAGCAATATGCCAAAGCTTTAAGTTAATGGTAAAAATTCGTACCGGAGCATTGGGGGTATAGGTAGCAATAAAAGCCATAATGGCCATAATGGCAGCGGATGCTCCTATTAGATTGCCATTGTAGAGACTAAATGCCGGAAAGACATTATAAGAGAGCATATAGAGTATACCTCCACTGATAGCTCCCATTAGATAAACCGTTAAAAAGCGCCTTTCAGAAAATAGGTTCAATACATGACGCCCAAAGAAATATAGCCATAGCATATTGAACAATACATGGAAGAAACCGGTATGAATAAAACTATAGGTTAGAAGCGACCATGGCTGAACAATAAATTGTCCTATTTCTTCCGGTAATTGAAACCAGCGTATTAAGGCCTCCGGATTCAATTGTAACAAGGCTGAAAAGATCGTTATCGCCAAAAATATAATACCGTTGATCACCATCACTTTTGTGATGATATCGGCTGTCTTAAATTGATATGATAAACTTCCTTGTGCCATACTAATACCAACGATGATTGTCGAAACTATTTTTCCTCCAGTAATAAGCCATGATAAATCCAAAAATGGCTCCCCCTATATGGGCCCAATTAGCAATATTTTGTCCGAACAATGAAAAACCTGTAAGTCCGCTGAAAAGATCCAACATGATTAAAACCGGAATAAAATATTTCGCTTTGATAGGAATCGGTAAAAATATAAGCATCAGTTCCACATTGGGGTACATCATGCCAAAGGCTACCAATACACCATAAATGGCTCCCGAAGCACCTACCGCCGGAGTATTGAAGGAGGTAAAGAAATTACGGGCCACATCCAATCCGATCTCATGAATTTCCCGATACGAACCTGGTTCTAACGTTTCATTGAGCAATTTCCAGATCTCGGTATCGCTAAGTCCTAAAGCGGATAAGGCATCAAAACCAACCCTAAAATGATAATAATTAACCAATGAATGAATCAGTGCGGCACCCAAACCGGCTGAAAAATAAAAGAACAAGAATTTATTTCTACCCCACTTGATCTCCAGGGGAGATCCAAAGGCCCATAAAGCGTACATATTAAATAAAATGTGCATGAATCCCCCATGCATGAACATATGGGAAACGGGCTGCCAAAAATGGAAATTCGGGTTTTCAAAATAGAAAAGGGAAAATAAGCGGTATACAATATCCCCGGAAACTAAGGTTCCTAAAAAGAAAAGGACATTACAAATAATTAATACTTTAACGGTCTCAGTAATTCCTCTCATTTACATAAATTTTTTATCAAAATCTGTTACATCTAAGGTAATCAATATGGGTCGGTTGTCGGGAGAGACACTAGGTTCCTTACAGGCAAACAACTGATGTATCAAATGTTCCTGAGCTTCTGGTTCCAATGAAACACCACTCTTTATGGCCATGCTCTTGGCGAGGGATTTTGCTAAAAGATCATTTTGACTAAATCCGGCATTGGGAATATCACTTTCAAAATCACTGATGAGTTGTTCAAAGATCCCCGCTACATCTGCTTCCGATAATCCCCCGGGAACCCCGCCAATTTCAATTTGTTCTTCATCAATGGCGGTGAATACAAATCCCGTACGTTCCAATTGTTCCACTATGTTTTTTAGCAGGACTACCTTTGGTTTGGAAAAATGCAAAGTGATGGGAAATAATAATTGCTGACTCACTCCTTCTTGCACGGTAATACTTCTTAAAAATCCTTCGTAGAGCACACGTTGATGTGCCAAACTCTGATGAACGACCATCAATCCACTTTTTATGGAGGTCACGATGTATTTATTTTGAATTTGAAATGTGACCTTACCCTGTGTGTCGTTTCCCTTCTCAAATAAACTTCCGGTCATCTCTTCCCCTTCAACGGCAAAACTGTCCAAGCTGATCTCCCGATTGTCCTCATCTTTTAATCCAACATAAAGAGATTCCCATGATGATTGACGTTCTCGTTTAAAGGAAAATTGATTATCGGCCTGTTTCCTTTCACTGTGAAAAGGATTATAATTGCGGTCTACCTCTATGGTCGGCATCACCGCAGACCTCTTAGAATAATCATAAGGAGTATCAAATCCGGCATCTTTCTCAAAGTCTAAAATAGGAGCTACATTGAATTGTCCCAAACTATGTTTAACTGTCGATCGTAACATGGCGTAAATAGCATGTTCATCCTCAAATTTCACTTCTGTTTTGGTGGGATGAATATTGATGTCGATCGAATGTGGGTCCACTTCCAAATAGAGAAAATAGCCGGGATGGTGCTCCGTTCTTATTAAACCGTCAAAAGCTGATGCCACTGCATGATGCAGATAAGAACTTTTGATAAAGCGATCGTTGACGAAAAAAAATTGTTCTCCCCTACTCTTCTTAGCGAATTCAGGCTTTAATACAAACCCTTTTACTTTTACAATATCCGTTTCTTCTGAAACAGGCACTAATTTCTCATTGGTTTTACTTCCCAAGATATGAACGATCCGTTGTCTCAGATTGGATTCGGGTAAATTAAAGACATCACCCCCATTATGAATCATTTGAAAGGAAATAGCGGGGTGAGCCAAGGCTACTCTATGAAATTCGTCAATGATATGGCGCGTTTCAACCGGATTGCTCTTCAGAAAATTTCTTCGGGCAGGGATGTTGTAAAATAAGTTCTTTACCGAAATGGTGGTGCCCTTTACTGCGACAACAGCTTCTTGTGTCACAACCTCACTACCTTCAACGACAATTCTGCTCCCAATTTCCGCCGATTCAATTTTAGTTTTAAGCTCCACATGAGCAATCGCCGCTATGGAAGCCAACGCTTCACCTCTAAACCCTTTGGTGTGTAAATTAAATAAGTCTTCTGCCGTTTTGATCTTGGAAGTAGCATGTCTTTCAAAAGACAGGCGCGCATCGGTCGGACTCATTCCAACGCCGTTATCGATCACCTGTATTAAGGTTTTTCCTGCATCTTTTAAAACCAATTTGATTTCACCGGCTCCGGCATCAATGGCGTTCTCCATCAACTCTTTCACTACAGAAGCAGGTCGTTGAACCACTTCCCCTGCAGCTATTTGATTGGCAACGTGGTCGGGTAGTAACTGAATGATATCGGCCATGAAAAGGGCTTAAGTAAAAATGCTCAGGTCGAAATCAATCAACCATAGGAATATTAATAATAATAATGCTATGATAATTAAAACAGTCTTATTAAACTCCACATTTCCTCGGTTGCGCCTTTCGTTTCGCTCTTGCCGCCATTGTCCTCCGAAATCATTTTTATTATAGGTCTCGTAATACATGTCCATTTTGGTGGCATAGGACTTCGCATCGGCTTCTTCCTTTCCGTTGTAATAACGGGGAGTATAGTTAAAACGATTATTCGTTTTTAATCTTTTTATTAAGCTGAATTTTATCATAACGGTACTGTTTTCAAAGTTAGGCAAAATCAAAAACAATGCCGTGACGCATTTGCAAAAAATTGTCAACAAGATAGATTCTTAGAATCTAGAATCTTTGCGAAGTTGGGCCATTTTGATGGCCACGATAGCGGCTTCGGTTCCTTTATTCCCGTGCTTTCCTCCACTTCGATCGACAGCTTGCTGCAGATTGTTGTCGGTTAACACACAGAAGATAACCGGGATCTCTCCTTGAACATTTAAATCTTTGATTCCTTGCGCGACTGCTTCACACACAAAATCAAAATGTTTGGTTTCCCCTTGTATCACACTCCCTATAGCGATAATAGCATCCAGCATATCATAGCTCTGCGCCATTTTTTTACAGCCGTAGATCAATTCAAAACTGCCGGGCACATTCCAGCGTACCACGTTTTCCTTGATCCCGCCACAATCTAAAATGGCATCAAATGCGCCTTGGAACAAACCTTCAGTGATATTTGCATTCCATTCAGAAACAACGATCCCAAACCGAAAATCTTTCGCGTTTGGGATCGTGTCTTTATCGTATGAGGATAGATTTTTATTGGATGTTGCCATCTTATTTCATAGCTTCAGCCTGCCCTTTATAGGTTTCGGCCTGAGTAGCCTCCGGAGTATCTTTAAATTCTTCTGTTATCCGCACAAAGAAGTCATAAGCCTCACTCGCCTTCCCAAGATTTAAAGCGGTGACTCCCGCTTTGAGTAAAAATCGAGGTGTTGTTAAATCGTTGGTACTTATAGCAATAGCTTCCTTGTAATATTTATAAGCTTCTTCCGGTTGATTCAACTGAATAAAAGCATCTCCTATCGCTCCTTTGGCCAATGGCGCCAATAACATGTCATCACCACTGAATTGATCCAAATATTTGATGGCCTCCTGGTATTTGTTGATATTAAGGTAAGCCATACCTGCTTGATAGTTCGCAACATTTCCGGTAGGCGTTCCACTGTATTTGTCAGCAATATCCAACAAACCGTATTTTCCTGCATTCCCGTTCAAAGCCAAATTGAACAAGGAATCCTTTTCTGTAGTCGCATTCAAGGCCTTTTCGAAATAAGAAGTAGCCTGATAGACTTCATTGGCAGCTTCTGCCTGTTTCGGCTCGAAAATGAATTTTTGATAAAGAATATATCCCAACACAGCCACTGCCACGGCAGCAACCACCCCAAAAATGAACTTTTGGTTCTTTTCAACCCATGCCTCAGTCTTGGATGCTCCTTCGTCTAACGATTTAAACACCTCAGCGGTAGTACTTCCTTCTTCCAGTTCTATTTCCTTTTCGGCTTTCGTTTTTGGTTTAAAGCCTCTTTTCTTGTAGGTTGCCATATTGTCTTATTAATGAGGGGCAAAAATATAATTTTTATTACAATTTAAAAGGGAAAAATCAATATTTTGCGGGAGCTAAAAGGCTTTTGTTTTTCTGAATTGCCTTTCCATAAATTTTTAGCTAACTTTCTCAAATTGATGATTTTACAGAAATTATCCTTACTCAACTACAAAAATTTCGAAGCCCAGTCCTTCGAATTCGATCCCAAAATTAATTGTTTCGTAGGTTTAAACGGGGTTGGAAAGACCAATATACTTGACGCCATTTACCATCTTTCCTTCGGAAAAAGTTACTTCAACCCCATTACCTCCCAAAATATAAAACACGGCACCGATTTTTTTGTCGTGGAAGGGACATACGAAAAACAAGGGCTTTCAGAAAAAATAGTCATTAGTGCTAAAAAAGGGCAAAAAAAGATCATTAAAAAGAACGGGAAAGTCTATGAAAAATTTAGTGAGCACATTGGATTTTTACCATTAGTAATCATCTCCCCGAGTGATCGCGATCTGATCATTGAAGGGAGCGAAACCCGTAGAAAATTTATGGACGGGGTGATATCACAAGGAGATCCCAAATATTTACAATCACTCATCAATTACAACAAGGTGCTGGCCCAAAGAAATTCATTGCTGAAATACTTTACGGTAAACCAAACTTTTAATCAAGATACGCTCGAAATATACAATCAACAATTACATGATTTAGGGACAGTGATCTTTGAAAAACGCACCGCTTTTTTGAAACAGTTTGAACCTATTTTTCTACACCGACACGCTTCCATAAGCAACCGGCAAGAATCTGTCAAGCTTTTGTACGACAGTCAGTTACACAACAGTGAGCTGCTCACATTACTGAAACAGAACCTATCCAAAGATCGGATCACTCAATATACGAATTACGGAATTCATAAAGATGATCTGGTCTTTGAGATCGAAGGCCATCCTATCAAAAAATTTGGGTCACAAGGACAGCAAAAATCGTTTCTAATCGCCCTGAAATTGGCGCAGTTCGATTTTTTAAAAGCGCAGAGTAAAGTAAATCCGATCTTATTACTGGACGATATTTTTGATAAATTAGATGAAGAACGCGTGGCACAAATCATTACCTTAGTAGATAATGAAAATTTTGGGCAGCTTTTTATTAGCGACACCCATGGTGAACGCACCGAAAATGTGATTAAAAAAGTGCATCAGAGTTATAAAATGTTTCCTTTATGAAATATCCCATCTATTTACTCTTACTAACACTTTTTTCATGTGGTTCTCAATCCCCGGAAGAAATGAAAGGCTACTTGAACGGCTACTGGGAAATTGAAAAAGTGAAATTACCCGATGGTTCCGAAAAGAGCTTTACGATAAGCACAACTGTGGATTATTTCGAAGTAAAAGGGGATTCAGGGGTGCGAAAAAAGGTCTCTCCGCAGCTGGACGGAACATTTTTAACTTTCGAGCAAAATGAGTTGTTTGAAGTTATTATACGAAATGACAGTTTGATCCTTCAGTATAAAACACCTTACGATCAATGGGAAGAGACGGTGATCAAGGCGACAGAAACAGAATTCGTGGTATTGAACAAAGACTTGAAAGAATATCATTATAAACCCTATCGATTAACAGAATAAGATGAGCAAGCGACACGGAGAAAATAATTCATTGGGAGAGGTCTTAAAAGATTTCATTGCCGGTGGAAAATTAGAAAAAGGCCTGAATAAAATCTCTGCGGAAGAAGCCTGGCATCAAGTATTAGGCGAAGCCATTTCCAAATACACTACCAGGGTATATCTAGAACGAGACACCTTGTTTGTGAGTTTGTCTTCTTCCGTATTACGGGAAGAATTGTCGTATGGGAAGGATAAAATAATTACCCTCTTGAATGAAGCCTTAGGGAAGGAACTCATTCATAAATTAATACTGAAATAAAAAAGCCGCTTGATAAGCGGCTTTTAACTATACAATGGATTGTATTAGAAAATTTCTCTTCCTGCGAAATGGAACTGACTCTCAATTTCTGCATTTTCATCGCTATCACTGCCGTGCACTGCATTCTCACCAATAGAAGCAGCATATAATTTACGGATCGTTCCTTCCGCAGCATCAGCCGGATTCGTTGCTCCAATAAGCGTACGGAAATCTTCAACCGCATTTTCCTTTTCCAAAACGGCAGCCACAATAGGACCGCGCGTCATATACTCCACTAATTCCCCAAAAAACGGACGCTCTTTATGGATCGCATAAAATGCTTGAGCATCAGCTTGGGTCATTTGTGTTAATTTCAAGGCCGCGATTCTAAATCCCGCCGCACTAATTTTTTCTAAAATAGGCCCAATGTTACCTTTTTCAACGCTATCGGGCTTTAACATCGTAAATGTTCTGTCTGTTCTCATGTTTTTTTAACTAATTTGGGCGCAAAAGTACCATTTTAAATTTCAAAATCAAATAAGGAACTGTCAAGAAATTGTATCTTCGCAACCTATGACAGAGAAGGTGTTGAAAACCATATCAAACTTACTGAACAACAAAAAGAAAGTTGTGATCGTGGGTCATAAGAATCCTGACGGAGATGCCATAGGCTCTTGTTTGGGGCTTTATTTCTTTCTGAAAAACAGAGGGCACGAGACTACGGTTGTCATGCCCAACGACTTTCCCGATTTTCTGAAATGGTTACCCGGATGTGCTCAAATTCTTCAATTTGAAAGACAAACGCAAGCTTCGATGGAAGTGATTTCAGCAGCTGAAGTTGTTTTCACCTTAGATTTTAATGCGCTCGATCGCGCCGGAGATCTAGGGACGGAATTGGAAAAACTGTCCACCCCTTTTGTGCTGATCGATCATCACCAACAACCTGATGATTACGCCGTTGCCTGTTATAGCGACGTTTCCATGAGCTCTACCTCAGAAATGGTTTATCATCTTATCCAGGCCCTGGAGGGACATAATGAAGTTTCTGAAGAAATTGCGACGAACCTCTATATGGGGATCATGACCGATACCGGTTCCTTTCGTTTTCCGTCTACATCGGCTACCACACACAGAGTGATCGCGCATTTAATGGAATGCGGTGCCAATAATAGTGAGATCCACCAAAATATCTATGATACCAATAGTCCGGAAAGAATGAAACTTTTAGGAGTAGCGTTGGAGAATATGGTTATTATTAAAGAGCTGCGTACAGCATATATCACTTTATCTCAGGACGAATTGGATGCTTGTAATTTTAAAAAAGGAGATACAGAAGGTTTCGTAAATTATCCGCTATCGGTGCAAGGAGTTATCTTTTCGATCATTTTTATTGAAAACAAACACGAAGGGATCATCAAAATATCCTTGCGTAGCAAAGGCAACTTTGATGTGAACGAATTTGCACGAAATCATTATCACGGAGGGGGCCACATCAATGCTTCCGGCGGAAGAAGTTCATTGGCACTTTCCGATACGGTGAAAGAATTTATTAGTATATTGCCCCCATATAAAAATGCCCTACGTCATGATTCGTAACCTACTCATCCTGATGCTTTTATGCTCTTTTTGGAGCTGTAAAAGTCCGGAAGCTCGCAGACCTGTTCAGCGCACTTCCGGAAGTTTTATTCGGGAGTCTGTAGAAAGAAATAAAAAAATTGTAGAACAGGAAGAAGCTGTCATTACCACACTAATCTTGCAAGATTCCCTCAATGACTACATCGCTTCCGAAAGTGGTTTTTGGTACTATTACAATAAAAAAGATACGGCAACTGCGGTATTTCCAAAACTAGGAGATGCGGTCACTTTTACTTATGACATTAAACATCTCAATGGAGAAATAATTCTTTCCGAGGCGGACAATGGAATTCAACAATACAAAGTAGATCAGAGCAACCAAGATCTGATATCAGGTGTGAGAGACGGTATCAAACTAATGAAAGCCGGAGAAGTAGTTACTTTTCTATTTCCTTCTCATAAGGCTTATGGCTACTATGGTTTAGAAGATAAACTAGGCACCAACGTGCCTGTTCAAAGCACGGTCTCCTTAAGGACCATAAATTCAACAGAAAACAATTAAAAAAATGAAAAAAGTCACATTACTATTGGCAATACTTGCCATCACATTAAGCTCATGTAAATCCAAATATCCAAATTTGGAAAAAGGCCTTTATGCCGAATTTGTTACTAATAAAGGAACTTTTGTCGCAAAATTCTATCAGGATGAAACGCCGCTTACGGTGGCCAATTTTATAGAATTGGCGAAAGGCACCCATACCTTAGTAGATTCCGCATATAAAGGCAAGCCTTTTTTTAACGGACTCACCTTTCATCGGGTCATCAAAGATTTTATGATTCAAGGAGGAGACCCAAAAGGAGATGGTACCGGAAATCCGGGTTACACCTTTCCAGATGAAATAGTTGATAGCTTAACGCATAAAAGCAAAGGAATTTTATCCATGGCAAATTCTGGACCTGCCACCAATGGAAGTCAGTTTTTTATTACACTGAAAGAAACCCCTTGGCTAAATGGAAAGCATACGGTTTTTGGAGAAATAGTACTGGGGCAGGAAGTGGTAGATTCCATAGGAGCGTTACCTACAACTAAACCAGGAGATAAACCTGTTGACCCCGTGATCATTGAAGCCGTAAATATTATCAATAAAGGCGTTACTGAACCTTCCTTTGCATCTGAGATGGAGAAAATTGAAAAAGTGAAAAAAGAAAAAGAAGAGCGCGTTAATGTGGTGGCAGAAGCTACTAAAAAAGAACTGGACCGAATGTTTGCTGAAGCTCAAGATTACCCTTCCGGTTTAAAAATGTATTGGAATCACAAAGGGAAAATGACAAAGCCTGCCGAAGGAAGTAAGGTTCAAATGAACTATATCGGCTATTTTATGGACGGACGCTTGTTTGACACCAGCGTTCTTGAAGTGGCCCAGAAATATGAAGCTGCTGATGAACGCAGAGTGGCTAATAATCAATACGGGCCCATCCCATTCGATTACAGCAAGGATGCTCGCTTGATCCCGGGATTTCGAGAAGGAATGTTGGAAATGAGCTATGGTGATAAAGCAACCATATTTGTCCCCTCACATTTGGCATATGGGGAACAAGGTGCCGGAAGTGTGATTCCACCTAATACCGATTTGGTTTTTGAGTTAGAGATTTTTCCTCCTCAAGAATAACCTATAAAATAAATTAAATAAAAGAGCCACCTTTTGGGTGGCTCTTTTATTTAGGAGCGATGAGGAATATGTTGCAGTATTTCCTTTATGTAACTCCAAAATTTTTGGGTCGATGAAATACTGGCTCGCTCGTCAGGCGAATGAGCTCCTTTTATGGTTGGACCAAAGGAGATCATATCCATTCCTGGATAGTTCCGTCCCAGGATGCCACATTCCAATCCTGCATGACATGCAGCTACATGTGCCTTTTCACCATTCATAGAAGTATAAATCTCATCCATCACTTTAAGGATCGGGCTCTCCATGTTAGGTGCCCATCCGGGGTATGCTCCGGAGAAAGTAACTTGGTACCCTGCTAATTCAAAAACAGACTTTAAGCTATTGGCCACATCTTCTTTAGAGGATTCTACGGATGAACGCGTCAAACATTCCAGTTTGATCTGCCCATCCTTCACCCTGATTTTTGCCAAATTATTAGATGCCTCAACCAGATCTTCAATGGCAGGGCTCATACGATATACTCCATTATGTGCGCCTTGTACCGCTCGCACAAAGGAAGTTTGGGCAGTAGGTTCCATCACATTTGAAGGCAGAAGTGTTTCATTCAACTCAATAAAAAGATTCGGATCTGAATATTTGTATTCAAGTAATATTTCTGATTTCATCGCGTCAAATGCCCTCTTAAAAGCGTCTTGTTTTTCCTGCTGAACCACCACTTTCACCACACTCTCTCGAGGAATGGCATTCCGCAGACTACCTCCGTTCACTTCTGCTATTTCCATAAGACCTTCCGTAGCAAAAAGTAAACGATTCATTAATTTATTGGCATTTCCAAGTCCTTTATGAATATCCATCCCGCTATGTCCCCCTTGCAGCCCCTTAAGTTGTATTTCAAAGGCGATATTTCCTGCAGGAGCGACCTGTTTATATGTTCCGATGGCAGTTACATCTACTCCTCCGGCACAGCCCACCCCAATCTCATCATCTTCCTCTGTATCCAGGTTCAATAGAATTTCTCCTTTCAACACCCCTCCTTTTAATCCCATGGCACCTGTCATTCCCGTCTCTTCATCAATGGTAAACAAAGCTTCAATTGCAGGATGAGGAATATCTGTACTTTTCAAAATTGCCATGATGGTCGCCACTCCTAATCCGTTATCGGCTCCAAGAGTAGTTCCTTTTGCCCGAACCCAATCCCCGTCCACATACATTTCAATTCCCTGTGTATCGAAGTCGAAATCAGTATCGTTATTTTTTTGATGTACCATATCAAGATGTGATTGCATGACGATCGTTTTTCGATCTTCCATACCTTTGGTGGCCGGTTTACGAATAATTACATTTCCGACCTCATCTTCGAGTGTTTCCAATCCGAGTTCCGTACCAAAGTTTTTCATAAACTCGATGACTTGCTCCTCCTTTTTGGAAGCTCGTGGAACTGCGTTCAACTGTGCAAAATAGTTCCATACTGACTTGGGTTCAAGATTTTTTATCGCTTCATTCATAGCTGTTCTTTTTAAGTACTTCAAAAGTAATTTTTTATTCTGCCACCCAAAAATTAATGGTTAAAGATTTCTTTGTATGTTTGAAATATGCAAAGAAAGTTTCGCGTATTTTTAGCTTTACTGTTACCCTTACAGTATGTTATTTTACTCATCCTGCGTCGTTTCCCAGAATTTATCGAGACCTATTACAGTCAAGGGATGTATCCCTATACATCGAGTTTATTGCGCTACGTCTTTGGATGGATTCCTTTTTCTGTCGGGGATATTTTTTATTTGCTACTTGTAGTGATGGCCTTTCGTTGGCTATTTAAAAATTACAAGCGTTTGGGCAAAGAACCCGTTTGGTTTTTTGTAGATATCACTGCTAGTTTGTCCATCATCTATCTGGTATTTAATTTATTATGGGGGCTTAACTATTTACGCCCACCTTTAAATCAAACCTTAGGCCTGAATGATGATTATACCACCGAGCAATTACTGGCTACAACCAAAAGACTTATCACTAAATCCAATGAACTACATCGATCACTAGGTTATTCGGACAGTACGAAAATTGAGCTTCCCTATTCACAGAATCAAATCTTTATCAAGTCAAAGGAAGGTTATAAAAATCTCGAATTAGAATTTCCCAGCTTACATTATGCCCCAAAGAGCATTAAAAAAAGTGGTTGGAGTTTAGGTCTCACCTATATGGGCTATAGTGGTTATTATAATCCCTTGACCGGCGAAGCACAGGTGAACCGACTCATAAAGAATTATAAGTTCCCGGTAGTAAGTTGTCATGAACAAGCGCATCAGATCGGTTATGCTGCTGAAAATGAAGCAAACTTTATTGCCACTTTGGCGACCATCAAAAACGACGACCCTTATATACAATATACCGGCTACATTTTTGCGTTGCGCTACTGTATCAATGAGCTTGCCCGTCGGGATATGGATCTGTACGATGAAATAATCCCAACGGTAAACTTCGGAATACTAGAAAGTTATCGTGAAATGAGAGAGTTTTGGTTGTCGTATAAAAATCCGTTCGAAGGATTTTCGAAGGTCTTCTGGGATCAATTTCTAAAAGCAAATAACCAATCGCAAGGAATTTCAAGTTACAGTTATATGGTTGCCCTGGTGGTTAATTACTTTGACGACAAGCCCCTATGATTTTGTAAGTCTTAACGTCTTGTTAAACTAAATCCAATAGTAAAAGAAAATGAATGTAGCTGATTATATTTAGCGACACTTAAACAATTCAATTGCAAATGAAAAAAATTCTCTTTCTCTTTCTTCTGATTCTTTCTTTCGGAATACTGCAGGCACAAGACTATTTCCCCAAGAATGACGGGGTCAAAGAAGTCAACAACAATTATATTGCCCTTACCAATGCCAACCTTCAAATTGATCCCACTACAATTGTTAAAAACGGAACCCTTTTAATTCGGGATGGAAAGATCGTAGAGGTGGGAAAAAGTGTTTCACTTCCCAAGAATACCGTAGTGATCGATTTAAACGGTAAATATGTTTACCCTTCGTTCATCGAAAGTTATTCCGGATTCGGGATTGAAAAACCAAAACGTTCAGGTGGCGGAGGACGATCCCCGCAATATGATGCTACTCGTGAAGGATTCTACTGGAACGATCATATTCGATCTGAAACCATTGGGATCGATAATTTTAAATACGATAGCAAAGAAGCGGAAGAAATGCGAAAATTGGGTTTTGGAGTCGTCAATTCCCACTTGATGGACGGAATTGCTCGAGGCACAGGTGTGCTTGTGGCGTTAAATGACGAAGGTGGCGATGCAGCTCGAATGTTGAATAATACGTCCGGACAATTCTTTTCCTTCGAAAAAAGTCTTAAAAGTAATCAATCGTATCCCTCTTCATTAATGGGTTCTATGGCATTACTTCGCCAAATGTACAGTGATATGGATTGGTATGAAAAAGGATTGAGCGCCACCAAGGATCGCTCCTTGGAAGCGATGATCGCCAACAAAAAGTTAACCTCCTTCTTTGAAGCCGGCGATAAAGGAAACGATATACGTGCAGATAAGATCGGCGATCAATTTGGTGTTAACTATGTGATCGTAGGTGGTGGCGACGAATATGAATCCATCGAAAAAATAAAGTCCACAAATACTTCCTATATTATCCCTATTAATTTTCCCTCCGCATACGATGTCAGTGACCCCTATTTTGCCAAGCACATTGCCTTGGACGACCTGCGTGCTTGGAATCAGGACCCGCAAAACCCAAAGGTTTTAGCCGAAAATAAAGTCGTATTTGCATTAACTACTTACAAATTAGACAAGGTAAGTGACTTCTCCAAAAACCTTCAAAAGGCATTCGAATATGGCTTTGATAAGAAAAAAGCCTTGGAGTCGTTAACCACCATTCCTGCCGCCCTATTGGGCAAGTCTTCTGAATTAGGCACCCTTGAAAACGGCAGATGGGCAAATTTCTTAATTACTTCCGGAGACATTTTTGACAGCAAAACAATTCTTTATGAGAATTGGGTACAAGGAAAAAAACACGTCATCAATGATATGGATCAACGCGATCTAAGTGGTATTTATAACTTAATGGCTGCAGGAAAGAACTATGCAATGGTGCTGTCCGGGGAAGCATCCAAACCAAAAATAGAAGTATCCTTGGGAGAGACAAAATTCCCTTCCAAGATAGCCTACGAGAACGACTGGATTACCTTCTCCTTCGAAGATGAATCAAGCAAGGAAACCTATCGCGCCACAGCAGCCGTACCTAAAACAGAAAGTAATATCACCGGAAGATTGATATTGCCCAATGGAAATGAGACTGCCTTCACAGCTACCCGAACCGGTGATACTGATGTTAAGCCTGAAGATGAAAAGAAAGAATCCGTTACCCCTGAAATTTTACCCCTCACCTATCCTAACGTAGGGTATGGTTTTACCACCAAACCCAAATCCCAAAACCTCTTATTTCAAAATGCTACAGTATGGACCGGTGAAGATGCTGGTGTATTGGAACACACAGATGTCTTGGTAAAAAATGGTAAAATTGACAAGATCGGAAAAAATCTCAACGCCGGTGGGGCTACTGTCATTGATGCCACCGGTAAACATCTTACCGCGGGAATTATTGACGAGCATTCACATATTGCGGCCTTGTCCATCAATGAAGGGGGTCAAAACTCTTCCGCTGAGGTAAAAATAGAAGATGTCGTGAACCCGGAGGACATAGATATTTACCGAAATCTTGCCGGAGGTGTTACAAGTGTTCAAATTTTACACGGATCTGCGAACCCTATCGGGGGGCGATCTGCCATCATTAAATTGAAGTGGGGTGAAGATGCAGATAATCTTATTTATAAAGACAGTCCAAAGTTTATCAAATTCGCCTTGGGTGAAAATGTCAAGCAAAGCAATTGGAGTAGTTACAGCAGATTCCCTCAGACCCGTATGGGGGTGGAACAGGTGTATGTAAACTATTTCAACCGAGCAAAAGAATACGACTCCAAAAAGAAGGCCGGACAACCTTATCGTTACGATGAAGAGTTAGAGGTGTTAGCTGAAATTTTGAATGGTGAACGTTTTATCAGTTGTCACAGCTATGTACAAAGTGAGATCAATATGCTGATGAAAGTGGCAGATCGATTTGGATTTAAAGTAAATACGTTTACACATATCTTGGAAGGCTATAAAGTAGCCGATAAAATGGCGGAACACGGCGTGGGTGCTTCTACTTTCAGTGACTGGTGGAGCTATAAATTTGAGGTGAATGACGCCATTCCTTACAATGCAGCTATTATGACCCGCGCCGGAGTTACAACGGCCATCAACAGCGATGACAGTGAAATGTCGCGAAGATTAAACCAAGAGGCAGCAAAGACGGTTAAGTACGGTGGAATGACAGAAGAACAGGCTTGGAAAATGGTAACCATAAATCCTGCCAAATTATTACACCTGGATAGCCGCGTGGGAAGCATCAAAGAAGGAAAGGATGCCGATCTTGTGTTATGGTCGGATCATCCGATGTCCATTTATGCAATAGCCGAGAAAACGTTGATCGAAGGAACGGTATATTTTGATTTGGAAACGGATAAAGCAAAAAGAGAAGCGATTCAACAGGAACGCAATAAATTAACGCACATGATGCTTTCAGAAAAAGCAGCCGGCGGTAAAAGTCGGGAACCGATGAAGAAAGACAAGATTAATTTTAAATGTGAAACCATAAACTAAGCGCATCATGAAAATTATTAACTATATAACAGTTATTACGATTTTAAGTGTTGGGCTTACTGCATGGGCACAACAAACCCCGGCTCAGAAGCAGTCAGAAATCCTAACATTATCAGGAGCTACTGCTCATATCGGAAACGGAACGGTCATCGTAAACAGTAATATCACTTTTGAAAACGGAAGGATAACGGCTGTTGGCGGACCCTCCTCACCGGTTCGGGGTAAAGTAGTAGATATAAGCGGTCAACATATCTATCCCGGGATCATTGCGCCGGTTTCCACCTTAGGACTTGTAGAAATAGATGCCGTACGCCCTACTCAGGATGAAGATGAAATTGGGGATTACCTTCCCAATATCCGAAGTTTAATTGCCTATAATGCGGAAAGTAAATTAGTTGAGAGTTCGAGACCCAATGGAATATTATTAGCACAGATCGCTCCACAGGGAGGAACGATTTCCGGAACTTCGTCCATCGTTCAATTGGACGCCTGGAATTGGGAAGATGCCGCGGTAAAAGTCGATGACGGCATTCATCTTCATTGGCCTAATTCCTACAGCCAAGGTCGCTGGTGGATGGGTGAAGATCGTGGATGGAAACCCAACAAAAAGTATGAAAAAGTAATTACGGAGATCAACACCTATCTTGCCAATGCCTCAGCTTATGGGAAAACAACTTCCCCCAATGCAAATGAAGGGTTTAAAGCTACCCTCGGACTTTTTGACGGCGCTAAAAAATTATATCTCTACGCCGATGGTGAAAAAGAGATCATCGATGGCATCACCCTTTGTAAAGAAGCAGGGATCAAAAATATTGTACTCGTAGGGGGTTATGAAGCCTATAAGATCATCGACTTTTTAAAACAAAATAACATACCCGTTATCGTAGATAGAGTACACGCGACGCCACAAGGAGATGATGATGACTATGATCTTCCTTACAAACTTCCCAAACTATTATCAGACGGAGGACTTATGGTTAGCTTAAATGCAGTAGGTCAAATGGAACGCATGAATACCCGTAACCTGCCTTTCTATGCCGGACAGGTAGTTGGCCAGGGCTTGGATAAAGAAGAAGCATTAAAAATGATTACCTCTAATACCGCTAAAATTTTGGGGATCGATACAGATTATGGATCATTGGAAACCGGAAAAAGCGCTACCTTTTTTGTTTCTGAAGGGGATGCGCTCGATATGCGGACCAATCAAGTGACACATGCCTTTATTGATGGCCGAGCTGTTTCTTTAGAGACCCATCAAACGGAACTCTGGAAACGCTATGCTGAAAAATACGGCCAAGAAGATTAAACCATAATTCTTCAAGAAATAACAATTCAAAAACGGGCAATGATGCCCGTTTTTGTTGTTTAAAATATATTAGATTATTAGGTACCTTTACGTTTCTTAATGATCATACAACAAACAATGATGACCGTAAAACCATTTATTTTTATTTCATTATTAGGCGGTCTCATGTCATGTACAGATAACTCGACCCCTAATTTTAATGAATTAACGCAAGGATCTCCATTCATAGAAGGAAAATCCAATTATCTTCCCTCGCCCATGGTGACCGCCGGTGATCGGGTCTATATGGTCGGACATCAAGATGGTTCTTTTCCTGACTTGGGATGGCATATCCAAGGAGAAATGGGTGGTATCTGGGATCACCCTGTAAAGTTGATGGATGGTTTTGATATCGGTCTTTCCATTCAGGAAAAACAGTTTCGTCTGGATCAGGCTACTCAATTCATTAATTATCCATATGCCAATAAACATGTATTCCAATGGGAAGAGGAAGCATTGACCATAGAGCGATGGCAATTTGTTCCCGATGGCAAAGAAGGTCTTGTCGTTCAAATAATCATTAATAACCAAGGCGCATCCAAAGAAGTGGCGATCTCCTTTACGGGACATACCGATCTAAGACCTACCTGGTTGGGCGATAGAACGCAAATGATCGATGGTCCTGATAAGGCTACCTGGAACAATGATTTAAATACTTGGATCGTCAAGGATAGTTTAAATTCTTGGTATAATCTCTTCGGAAGTGATATCGCTCCTGTGAGTCACAATGAGATCAGACCCTACACAAAACTAGGAATGGGAAGTTCGAATGAAATTAGGTATAAACTCGCATTAAAACCCGGTCCAAATACCATTGATTTTTTTATAGCAGGTTCCTATCGATCTAAAGCGGCCGCCCGGGATAATTATGAGGCTATTAAGGAGCATTACACCACCTATCTCTCAGCCAAAAGAAAGCGTTATGAAAACCTTGCTCAAAGATCAAAACTTACTATCCCGGACAAAAATTTACAAGAAACCTTTGAATGGTTAAAATACAATTGCGACTGGCTTGTGCGCACGGTTCCTGAAATCGGTACCGGGATCACCGCCGGTCTCCCCGACTACCCCTGGTGGTTTGGTGTGGATAGCGAATATGCCTTACAAGGCTATATGGCCATTGGACAAACAGACGCGGTCTACAAAACCATTCATCTTCTCGACAGTGTATCGGAAGCACTCAATGGCAATGGTCGTATCATCCATGAAATGTCCACCAACGGTGCCGTTTTCAATCCGGGAAATATCAATGAAACGCCTCAATTTGCTTCCCTGATATGGAAGATCTATCAATGGAATGGCGATAAGGCTTTCCTTCAGAAATATGCGCCCACCATCGAAAAGGGATTGGAATGGCTTATGACAGCGAATGATGCCGATGGCAATCTGTTTCCGGATGGGTTCGGTATGATGGAAATTCACGGGATGGACAGTGAGATGATCGATGTGGCGTCCTACACACAAAAAGCCTTTGCGGATGCTTCTAAAATAGAGCAGGCCATGGGAAATACAGAAAAAGCAGAATTTTATGCGGCACGCGCTTCCTTGCTGAAGGAAAAGATCAACTCTGACTTCTGGAGTGAGGATTTTGCATCCTATGCTGATTTTATAGGCACCGATCAACAGGCATTACGATTGTTGGAAGATGCCATCGTACGTGCGGATACTTTGAACAAACCCTGGGCAGTGGAAGAGCTGGAACAGACCAAAAATGCCATTCTAAAAAATCCTTCTCGGAAAAATCGTCCCTTCGTTCTCCATCATAATTGGGTCGTGAACACACCCATGGAAACGGGCATTGCCACATCGGATAAAGCACTAAAAGCACTTTCTACCGCTGAAAAGTTTGTCAATCCCTTTGGTGTCTTTGTCACCGGAATCGATCGGGATGCTTCAGCAGGAAGCGATGAAGGCTCCTTTCAAGGGAGTAAGATATTTTCTTATACCGGAGCGGTAATGACCCTTCCTACCGGAGTACAAGCTATTGCCGAAAACAATTATGGACGACCGGACCAAGCCTTGAACTACCTGGAAAGAATGACAAGAACCTTCAGTTATGCCTTTCCCGGCAGTATCTACGAAGTTTCTCCAGATTATGGTATGATGACACAGGCCTGGAACATTTATAGTTTTGCCATTCCTATCGTAGAACAATTCTTTGGCATAGAGCCTAATGCTGCGGAAAGAAAAGTGAGCGTAAGTCCGCAAATGCCGAGCTCATGGGAAGAAGCTTCTTTAGAAAATGTACAGGTAGGAACCAATGAAATTTCCGTCTTTTACCAACGATCCGAACAAATTGTAAAGATCAAGGTGAATCAAAACAAACCCGATTGGCAATTGGAACTGGTTATGCCAAAAACAAAGAATAGCTCTTATAGGGTGGTTCAAGGAGCTCCGGAGGTAGAAGAGACAAGTTCAAGTTATCGCTTCACTTCCACCGCAAAAGTAATAGAAATTGAAATCTCAAATGAGTAATAGAAAAACCTTACTGCTTGTCATTTTCGTTTCCTTAGGGTTGATGTCCTTCAATAAATTTGCCCCCTGTGAAACAAATAGTCAAGTCCTTCAAGGAACTATCGATTCAAAAATATTGGGTAAAAAAGTAGCCTATGAAATATATCTTCCTTTTAAAGAAAACGACGCAAAAATTTCCTATCCCGTGTTGTATCTTTTGCACGGTCATGGAGGGGATGAGAC
>JAHEMZ010000051.1 GCA_024643385.1 Flavobacteriaceae bacterium
GGTGTACCTGAGGAATTGGCTACCGATGAAATGGTACGAAAAGTGTATTTGGGTCAGAACTTCGAACTGCGCAAAAAGAAATTAGAGTTTTAGGGTCCTCTTTTTATTCCTTATCCTTCCAAAGCAAGGACATCACTATATAAATAAGAATTAGCAATGGGATGGCAAGGTACTTTAGTACTATTAGTAATAATACTGCCAAAGCTGCAAAAAGGTAGCGTTTCAAATTAGATTTCAGATCCCAAGTCTTAAATTTGAATGCAAATAACGGTATCTCCGAATTCAGTAAAAAAGAACTTACCAGCGTGAGTCCGATCAGGAACCATTTATTGAACAGAATGTTCTCTATAGCATGAGAATATTGGAATTCGAAAATTAAGGGTAAGCTTAGTATCAACAAGGCATTGGCCGGAGTGGGAAGCCCAATAAAATGATGGGTTTGTCTTTTGTCTACATTGAATTTAGCCAGGCGATAAGCCGAAGCTACAATGATGATGAGTCCGATCAAGGGATAATAACTATCTATTCCCGTATTCCATGCCCTGGCTGAAAAGACATCCGTAAGGGGCCGCATTTCCCCATAAAAGGAAAGCTGTAATAATTGCACCATCACTAATCCCGGGACAACCCCGCAAGTGACCATGTCGGCCAACGAATCCATCTGAACGCCTATTTCACTCTGTGCATTCAAGGATCTGGCAGCCAAGCCGTCGAAAAAATCGAAGAATATCCCCAGCATCACAAAAATGCCGGCTATGATAAGATCTCCCGAAACCGTGAATAAAATAGCGACAGCCCCACACAGCAAATTCAGGGACGTGATCATATTGGGAAGGTGCTTGACCATAATAGAAGTATTTCTACTGTAAAAATAACAAAGTATTTCCGACCACTACAATATAGACTCAAAAATGTAGTTTAGTATTCTGTAAAATTGTGAGATATTTGCATAAAATGAATTGCTTGAAAAAGACCCTACTTTTTCCATTTTTATTGCTTTGCCTAAGTCTGGGCGCACAAACTACCCGAAAATATTCCAATGAATTCATGAATATTGGGGTGGATGCGGCTGCGTTTGGTATGGCCAATGCCGTGACTGCCTCCACCGGTGATGTGAATTCCGGCTATTGGAATCCGGCCGGTTTGCTGAAACTGGAAGACAAGCAGATCTCTTTCATGCATGCCGCTTATTTTGCGAACATCGCCAATTACGACTATGGTGCCTTTGCCATGCCGTTGGATGACGAAAGTGTCGTGGCCCTGTCGATCATTCGTTTCGGTGTCGACGATATTTTAAACACGACCCAGCTCATTGATGATCAGGGAAATATCGATTACAATCGCATTAGTTTATTCTCCACAGCCGATTACGGGGTGACGTTTTCCTATGCCCGTGCATTGCCCCTGGACGGTTTGAATTTAGGGGTGAATGCCAAGGTGATCCGAAGAATTATTGGAGATTTCGCCACCAGCTGGGGATTTGGACTGGATGCCGGAATTCAGTTTGAGAGTAAAGGCGAATGGAAATTCGGATTAATGGTGCGAGATATCACTACTACGTTCAATGCCTGGAAGATCAATGAAGATAAGTTTGCCGACATCGCAGGGGCGGTGGAAGGTCAAAATCAAACCTTACCCGAAACAACAGAGATCACCATCCCAAAGCTACAAGCCGGATTCTCAAAGAAATGGCTCTTTCACTACGATTACTCCCTACTAACGGAGGTAGATTTGAACTTTCGGTTTGCCGAAACCAACGATATCATCAGCACCTCTTTTGCCAGTATCACCCCGGCAGCGGGTATAGAGTTTGGCTATATCGATCTGGTATTTGTTCGTTTAGGGGCGGGTAATTTTCAAAATATCATGCAGTTGGATGGCAGCGAATCGGTAGGGTTTCAGCCTAATATCGGCGTAGGCTTTAAGTATAAGGGGATTCAGGTGGATTATGCACTTACCGATATTGGGGACCAAAGTGCGGCTTTATACAGCAATGTCTTTTCCATAAAATTGGATTGGAGCTTGTTTCGATAATTAACTAGTAGCAATAAATATATTTGTCACTTCGAGCCTGCCTGTGGGTTTACATACCGAAGGAATGAGGCAGGGCGATATGGATCCTGCGGTTCTCGATACAATCTTCCTACTTCGGATCCCTCGAACAGACAAAATAAAAGTTACCAAGGAGTTTTAATGATTTAATTTATAACTTTCCATCCAAATTATCAAGCCTTGAAAAAATATTGCTTACTCCTCATAATTTACCTTTTTCTTTCCACTAGCGACACTTTTTCTCAGATCTACGACCTTTCTGATGAAGCAGAGATCAGTATTATCACGGTGGGTCCCGGGAAGAATTTGTACGATAAGTTCGGACACAGTGCCTTTCGCGTAAGGGATGATGAAAATGGGATCGACTGGGCATACAACTATGGCACCTACGATTTCAACACCCCTAATTTTTACACCAAGTTTGCCCAGGGGAAACTTTTGTACAGTCTTTCCGTAGGTTATTTCGAGTCGTTCTTTAAAAATTATGTCGCAGAAAATCGATGGGTAAAAGAGCAAGTTTTACAATTAGATTCGGAACAAAAAAAGGCCTTATTCCGATACCTTCAGAACAATGCAAAACCCGAGAATAAAGATTATAAGTACGACTTCATTTTCGACAATTGTGCAACACGGATCAGAGATGTGTTGGTTGCCGTTTTAAGATCAGACGTTCAATACAACGATACTTTCGTCAAAGAAGAATTAACCTTTCGACAGCTCATTCAAAAGAATGTTGCGGCCAATACCTGGGGAAGTTTAGGGATGGATGTGGCGATCGGAGCCGTGGTAGATAAAAAAGCATCGGCCTGGGAATATCAATTTCTTCCGGAATATGTTTTTGAAGCCGCTGCGGTGGCCACTTTGCAAAAAGGGAATGAAACCATTCCTCTTGTGAAGGAAACCACCAATCTGTTTCAAAACAAACCCACTACAGGGAACGGTAATTTCTTTAGGAGCCCGTTATTTATTTTTGGGATCCTCGGAATGCTGATCGTTTTCTTCACGTACAAAGATCACCGGAATCATACCCGAAACCGTCTTTTAGACGGACTGTTGTTCGGTTTTACCGGACTCACAGGAATCTTTCTTTTCTTACTGTGGTTTGCCACCGATCATACCGCCACAGCAATGAATTACAATTTATTATGGGCCTTTCCCCTATCCCTATTCCTAATTCCCGCCATCGCAAGCGCCAAACCGAAAGCCTGGTTGCGTAAGTATGTTTTTCTGTTGCTGTTGATGATGGTATTGATGGTGTTACATTCCTTCACCGGAGTACAACAATTTGCCATCGGATTTATTCCATTGTTTGGCGCGATGGCGGTGCGATATGTCTATTTACTTGCTTGGTTAAAAAAAGTGAGCAGTGAGCAGTGAGCAGTGAGCAGTGAGCAGTGAGCTAAATTATCAAATACTTATCATCCTGAACCATGTCCTGAACTTGTCATGCTGATACCGGCTTTCGCCGGCATGACATTATATGAATTCCGTCATCCTGCCCCAAGGACTCGGGGTGATTCAGGATCGTTTCGGGATGGATTCAGCATCTTCAATATTGAAGTAAAGATCCTGACTGTCGTCAGGATGACAAAATTTTCAACAGACAACCGACAACAGACAACCGACAACAGACAACCGACAACCGACAACCGCACTTCTCACTGCTCACTGCTCACTATTCACGGCCAGCTCCGCTGGCACGCCTACTGCCCCCTAAAGAAGATGATCGTACTCAAGGTTTTGATCACGATACTGATGTCTAAAAAGATACTGCGTTTTTTGATGTAGTATAGATCGTATTGCAGTTTCTCTAGCGCATCATCGGCAGACACCCCGTATTTATGATTCACTTGTGCCCAGCCGGTGACCCCCGGTTTCACAATATGGCGTACCTCATAAAATGGAATCTTTTCTGAAAGTTCTTTAACAAAGATAGGACGTTCCGGACGTGGGCCGATCACACTCATATCGCCTTTGATCACATTGATGAACTGAGGAATTTCGTCAAAACGGGAACGACGGAGAAACCGACCAAATTTCGTGACCCGACTGTCCTGTTTATCGGCAAATTGCGCCCCGTATTTTTCGGCGTCTCGTATCATACTTCTCAATTTAAAGATCTTGAATTGCTTTCCATTCTTCCCTACACGAATCTGGGTATAGAATACCGGACCCCGGTTTCCGATGATGTTTCCCACAAGGATGATTGGTGAGATACATAAACCAAAGGTTAATCCCACCAAGGAGAACAACAGGTCCAGAATACGATGAAAGAATAAATAGAGTTTGTTCTGATTACTTCTGCTGAAAGGGAAGAACCGATAAAAATCCTTATCCACATGTTGCACGGGAACACGATGTGTCAGTTCCTCATACACCTGGGTATATTCCCGGATCGGAACACCTTGTTCCAATAAAAGCAAAAGATCGTTATAAAGGGCAACGGATATTTTATCGGAAGCAGTATTAGCCACCACAATCTCACTGATATTATGCTCTTGAATAAGGGTGCCGATCATTCCGGCATCAAACTCCTCAATCTCTCTTTGCATTCGATTAGAAGGCTTTTTCGCCGTATGTATAAAACCAATCACTTTATAATTTGGATCCGATTTATGCAAGGATTCTACAACGGCTCCTACCTCCTTCTCATGTGCGATCAACAATACTTTTTTTTGAAACCGCGGCGTAGCAATTAACGTTATATATGCATAACGCCATAGAAACAAGGCAACATTAATGGATATATAGAAATAAACTATTTGAAGTCGATTAGCCGGTAGGGTAGGCGTATAAAACGGCGTAAGTAAATAGACCAATACCGTTACCGAAGCGGTCAAAATAATGTTTTGTATCACCACTTCAAACTTACTCGCTTTCTGCAGATCGTATAATTCAAAGATCGACGCAAAAACCGTAAGATAAAGCGCCAATACTATCGACCAGAACCAATTCTCGGCTCTGAATTTAAAATAATCAAAATCGAAAATGATCCCTACAAAATAGAGTATCCCCAACACTGAAATGATGTCGAAAACCCGTAAAAGAATTTTACGCTCCGAAATTTCAAAATGGATGTTCGAATTTTGGGCCATAGTTGGTTGGGTGGATTGCTGGGTTTAAAGATAACTAATTAATTAGTCATCCAAAAGATTTAACCATGCCTCCCGCACCACTTTCCAATCAAATTTTTCGACCTTGGACCTAGCTTGAATTGATAATTCTCTTGCCTTCTCGGGGTTTTGAAGTAATGAGCGCAATGCATTGACAAAAGCATTTACATTATTAGGAGGAACCAACAGCGCATCTTTTTGATCCTCCAATAAAAAGGGAATTCCTCCTACCTCTGTAGAAACGATCGGTAATCCAAGTGCCATCGCTTCCATGACACTTACCGGGGTATTGTCGAAGTTGGTCGTATTGATAAACAGATCATAGTTTTTGGACAGACCGATCCATTCCTCCTTAGAAAGTTTTCCGGTAAACGTGACGGGTAATTTCTTTTCATTCGCATAAGATTTACAGCGTTTCATAGCCCCATCCTTTTCCGGCCCCACCATGCACAATTCAGCCTCGGGATAACTAGGTAACAATTGTTCCAATACCTGAATAGCCAATAGAGGATTATAGATGTCGGCAAAGGAGCGCACCCATAAAAGTTTGGGAGTAATTACTTTGCGATAGAAAAAAGGATAATTGGTCAACTCGATGGAATTTGGAATATATGTTAGATTCATAATTCCCTTTTTTCCAAATTCGTCCAACAAATAGTGGGAAGGAGCTACATTGACCTTGGCCCCTCGAAAAATATTTTGAGAAACAACCCGATTATTTGTCAATCGATTAGGTAAATTACCACCCCTTAAAATGGGTATATAGGGAATTCCCAACAACACGCACAATTGTGAGACCAGATAGGCGTACCAAAAATTTTGTGTGCTATAAGTATCAATTAAGACAACCGATACACGCCTTTTATGAATCAACGTCGACCGTAGCATATCTGCTAAACGCAGGAATTTATTGTTCAACGAAGAAGATCTGATCACATGAAACCCTTCTTTTTCCAATAAAATACCTAACGTCTCAATAGAGGTAACCGTCGCTCCCTTTTGAGCTAGCATATTTCCAATATACAGGATCGGTTTCTTCATTGATGAAGTATTTTAGTTTCCCTAGCCTTTTGATTTTTAAGTTCAATTACCCAAACTAAACTTAAGCCAATCAGCAAGGGAGATATTACGGTTCTAGTGGCTGAATGAAAGGTGCTGTAAACACCAATTACATAGAATCCAATAACGATGGCCTTGTAGACCGGATGTTTATTAATAAAAAAAAGATTGAACGCCAAAAACAATAAAAGAAGAAAATTCAACAACCCGAGAATACCATGATCCGAAAGTAATCGTCCCAATTCCACATGAGCTACAGTGCCTCGGCTAGTATCTCTAAGATATTTTGAAGCGGCTACCCCCACCCCTGTAGCAGGATATTCTAAAAACAAAGCAGTATCCTCTAAGAATATTTCAAGTCGGCCTGTAGTGAGTGCATTAAGGTTTTTTTCCTTTACCCCGGCCAAGGTCCCAACAGTTTCTCCTTGGTATCGTAGTAATAAATATCCATCGGTAATCCAATTTGCCAATAAGAAAATTAAAACCAATGCAAAACTGCCTATGATCACATACTTCCCTAAATTAGGAAGCTTGTATTTTTTTTTAACCCTTCCACTTAACTGAATCACCATTACAAAAATTAAGATCCCTAAGGCACCGCCCACCATACCGCCTCTTGAAAAGCTTAATAATCCCTGAAAGGCAAACAAACATATCAATCCCATATCGATCATTCGATTCCCGGAGTACTTCCAGCGATTTACCCAGAAAATAAAAATTAAAAACATGGTTAACCCCAACACCGTTGCTACTTGATTAGATCCAAACCCACCTGTGGTGGAAACATTTGCTCCCAATGAAAATTCCATTTCCGACAAATCGGGAGTTTTAATTAAAATATATCCCAATACACTTAAAATAGGATACGTAATAAACCTCAATAGAATTTTAAAACCTTCTTCGGAAAATTTATGCTTATAAAAATAAATAATAGCTAAACAGATATTTATGGGCCCAATTCCATTAAAGATATAATCTTTGAATTGCACCTGACCCGACATATCAAAGAAAAAGGCGGGTATAAGACATAACAACATGAGATATCCTACAATTCCCCTTCGGTTTTCAACAATTATCCCTAAGATCAGGCCCAAAAACATAATGTATTTACCAACTTCGTAGGGGATATATGGGGAAGTTTTTGACATACGCGCCAACATTTCAAAAGAAATGATATACACTAAAAAAACCGATAAATAAGAATTAATATTTCTGAAACGAACCACATAGGGGATGGATGAGAAAATAAAAAAATAGAAATAAACAATAAAGAAAATAGCCGAAAAAGAGGAAAGCACCCCCAATACCAAATGCAAAATAATAAGGGTCAAAGGGAATTTATTTTCGACTAATAATTTTAGCATAGTTTACTTCTCCTGATTGAAAATGACATTAGCGAATCTTGTTAAAGATTGAAAATCTTTTTACGAATTCTTTGAATATAGTAGGTATAAGTGAATTTTTCGGCAAGATTATAATTATAATGATTGTAACGATGAATAATATCACTCTTTAACAAAAGACTCTCATGGATAGCTCTTGCAATACTTTCGACACTTCTATCTTTCAAAAGAAATCCATTCACTCCATTCTGTATGTATTGTCCCAGACAAGATACATTGGAAACCAAGGGTACACAACTATAATTCATTGCTTCTCCGATCACTTTAGGGAAACCTTCCGTTTTTGATGGCAATATGATAAAATGGCACTGCGAGTAAATTTGGTGTACTTTTTCTTTAGGCATTAAACCGTGAAATGATATCTTATTTTCCATGGTTCGCGCCATCTCTAACAATACTTTTTTTAGAGGACCTTCTCCCACAATATGAAGAGTCCCAATTCGTTTATCATGTATTTGGCTCCAAACTCGAACAATTTGTTCGATTCCTTTATTTTCATTTAACCCGCCCACAAAACAATAATCCATTTTTGGAGGGTTTGCAACCGATTTTAGAGACAGAACTTTGTTTCCTTCTTCTCGATGTACTTCTGACAAGCAAGGATTCTCAAAGGACAATATATTAGCTGATTGCTTCGGCCATTCTCCATTGACGGTTACTTTACAGTTCAAAGGCAATGATTTTAAAAGGCGACGCTGAAAATCGTAGAATTTAGGAGCCGGATCAACCCAGCTTCCGGCATATTTAAACCAAAATTGTTTCGTGGGAAATTTTCGACAAATCCGCATGGCAAGATAGGCAGGGTGAGAGGGTGCTCGAACATGAATGTATTGATGCTTTTCAATTTCCTTTAATAAAAGTCGTTTCAATCGGGGATATTGAAACAATATCTTTATTTTATACCTCCATCCACTTCCGGAAGGTCTATCAAGCATTTGAACGGTCAATCTTTCTTTCGGAATCATCTCAAACGACCCTTTAAAGTCTTGCTTTGATCCGATCCATGTGATATGATCAAATAATTGTAAAAAAGCTTCCACTTCTTTAACGACCGGACCAAATGCCACTGTTTGGTCCTTCCTAACCGACATACCCGAATCTGAGATGATCAATAGTGTTTTCATTAACTGTTCAATCTATTTAATTATTTAAATTTTATGTAAAACATTTAAATATTCCTTCCCAATATGTTTCCAGCTAAACGATTCTGACCATTGCAAAGCATTTTTAGCATAAACAGCGTAATTATCACAAATTTCCTTAAGGTTTTCAACCAGCTCAAAATCCACTCCGGGATTTAAAAGTTTTCCTGAATAACCATCTTTTATGGAGTCCTCAATACCGCAACCTTTACTTCCAAGAGCAGGTAAGCCCAAGGAGTTGGCTTCTAAAATAGCAATTCCGAATCCTTCTACATCACCAGAGGTAGTTTGCTCACTTAGCATCACAAATACATGTGCCTGTTTTAATAATTGCCATTTTTTTTCTTCATCTACCCTTCCATGAAACACTAAAGCGTCGGATACCCCTAATCCTTTTGCAAGCTCCTGCAAAGAATCCCGATAAGTTGGAATACCCACCACATGATAGGTAATGCCGGGAAATGCTTGTTTCAGCATAGGTAACGCCTTGATTACGTTCTGTTGTCCTTTACGAGGAGTGACATTTCCCACAGTTATTACCTGTAGCGGTCCCGCGATTTCGGATGTCCTTGGTGTTACCTTTACCTCTTCAAAACCATTAAAAATTACATGACTATTTTTTAGATGTAAATGGTTGATCAGGGAATGTGTATAATGGGATACGGCAATCACAGAATCAAACTGCTTCAAACAATATTCGGTCAACTTTCGCGCCATTGGATTCGGTAAGCGTAGTTCACTTCCATGGACAACAGCAATAAATTTTTTTCTTGAAAATATTTTTAACAATCCCCCGGTCCATAATGAGAATTTTCCGGAAAGCAAGATTAACTCTTGATCTCTTTCCATTTTGATGGCTATTCGTATCCTGTAAAAATAGGTTCGAAGGCGCAATCGTTTAGATGAAATTCTTCTTACTAAAAAGGGTAATAAATTATCAAAATCCTTTTCTTCCTTTCCATCCTTCGATCGATCATCACACAGCACCGAAACAATACTTCCGGAGCGATACAATGCCAGTGCAAGTTGATAGGCATGGTTTCCTATTCCACCGGGTTGAGGCGGAAACTCAGATGTGATGATAAGAATTTTATTTGAGTTCACTGATTAAGGGGCCTTGTTTTATTTTTTGACCGGCTAATTTCCAGGATCGAACAACCTGTATTCCAACCAATGGCAGTAACAATACCGATATAAAGATACCCAAAATCATCATCTTTTTATTCTTTTTGAATCGGTAAGGGATGATGGAAGGCGGCACTGATTTTAGTAAGGACCACAATGTGCGCCTAGTTCCATAATAGCGGCGATAAAAATAAATGACACTGGGAATGGGTCTTGGTCCCAGCCAATTTTTGGGCCGAAATCCATCCCAGCTACCCATTTGTCGTAAACCTCCTGAGCTTACCTTAAGGTGTAATCGATCGGCAAATGGATTAGATACATTTAAAAAGCCCGACACATGTGCTCTTAGCCCGAATTCTCCATCGCCCATACGTTGCTTTTCAAATTGACGATCAAACAATCCTATCTTTTCAAAAACGGCTCGTTTGATCAATACATTACCGGTATCCAACTGATCCGAAACTCTAAAAAAACGATAGTTATCAGGTACCTTCGCTCCTACTATTGAAATGGATACTCCTGAAGAAATATCGGCATTGAAAAAATCCAAACATTTAACATGATTTAATATCCAATCGGTGGCCACTCGACTATCATCATCAAAAAGCAAATATAAATTGCCCTTCGATTCTTGAATGGCAAAATTGCGTGCTAACCAAAGCGCTTTCTCTTCTTGTCTAAATACACGTAATGGAATATTGAATTGTGTATAAAATTGTTCTTGAAATTGTTCCGTTTGATCAACGATCAATACCTCAAAATTTGAATATGCTTGTTTTTCTAGGTCCCGTATAACATCTATCAGATATTCATACCTGTTTAAAGTGGGAATGATTACGCTTACAAGGGGATTTTGCCTTACTAAAGATGAATCAAACGTATCCCAATCAGGATAAAGAATGGGGGAAATTATACCGGCATTTTCCTTTTTTCCCCTCGATTTCCAAAATCCCTTCCATTCTGTGATAGGATTTCTGAATTGCATCAGGCGCAATAACATGATATAATAGACCCATAGCTTTTTAAAGTACTTTCTTATAAATCGATATTCATCGACAATGGGAAGATTTTGCAAAGTGGAATAGGTTGGCGCATTGCCAATATATCCTTTTTGTATGGCTTGCCACGACAGATCGTATTCCGCTGCAATTGAACTTTCGTAATCTGGGTCGATATCAAGTTGAGCCTGGAGTGCTTCCGGAAGGGCTGTCGGAATAGGAAAAATAGCAGTTCCATCCTTTTTGTAAAGTTGAAAATAATGGGTAGGTTGTATGTATTGAATAAATCTAAAGAGCATCAGGATAAAGAGAATTGGGTACAAAAAATGCATTGGGAGGCAATCTATTTCCCGACTTCAATGGTTTTAAGAATCCATCTAAAGCGATATAATCCAGTTTTTCCATATGTTCAATGATTCGTTGGTCATTATTAGTTTCGACAATCACAATAGGCTGGTATGTATTGATGAGTTGAACGGCGCCTTCCAAAATTTCAAATTCAATACCATCTACATCAATTTTTATCAAATCGCATCCGGATACTTTACTTTCGACCATAAATTGGTCAAGTGTAATAATGGGAATGCTCAATTTTTGTGTCATTTTTTCTTCCCATTCCATGGGAAGTGTATTAGAAGTTGCTGTGGTCGTTGATAGTTCTATAATTCCTTTGTTCTTCCCTACTGCTAGGTTGCTTGCTTCGATAATCCTATGTAAATGATTTGACTCTATGGACTTTTTAAATGATTTAAAAATTTTCGGATGCGGTTCGAAAGAAAATACTTTGCCGGATGAAGCTATACTTTGCGCCCAAACCAAACTTAGATAACCAAAATTAGCGCCGACATCAAAAACAATCGATCTATTCCCGGATTTCTTATAAGTATCCACTAGCTTTATACTAGATCGAATTAATGAATTCTCCATCCCTTTTTTCTCCGCTTTCACAGCAACCTGAATAGACGCAAAGAAATCAAAATCCACACTATATTGTTGATAAGACCGAGTAATTTTACTACTACTTTCAATATAGCTTCCTTCTTTTCTAAAGAAAAGATTTCGCAACGGTCTAAGGAATGTAGACCTCCCCAATGATTTCTGAAGCTTACTAGGAATGAATTGATATACTTTTTTACGAAAGACGTTCATTAAAAATGATTTATAATTGATACCATCCAAGAGAAAGAAAAGATCTAAATTCTAAACAATGGCACTCACAAATATAATTATTACAAATGGGTATATACTTCAGTTTAAAATACCGGTAATTTGAATGATTTATTCCGAATAGAATTGAATAAACTTTAATCGCTGCTGATCCGTTGAAAAATGTGCTTTCACTCTCCTTTGAGCATTTGATGAAATTCTATTTTTCTCTGATTGCTCTAAATGTAAAACTTCCATTAATTTATTCGCCAACGCTCGTGCATTTCCTTTTGGAACCACCCAGCCTGTTTCGTTAGTAAGCACATTTTCCGACAACCCTTCCGCGTCCGAAACAACACATAATAAACCTAATGCCTGTGCCTCTAATACCGCATTGCAAAACCCCTCTTGTATACTGTATTGAATATATACATCTGCATTACCTAATTCTTCTTTAATAAGTTCATGCGCTATTTTACCTCTGAAGATCACACGATCTGCCAGATCCAATTGATAAGCTGCAAATTTCAATCGCTCATAATCTTTTCCTTCTCCAATAACAGTGTAAGTAAAATGAATTCCTTCCTTTTTTAATTGAGCCAGCGCCTCTAAGGTATATTCCAGTCCTTTTTTCCAATGTAGTCGTGCCACCGTAATAAAATTGTGGTGAGCGGCACTCACCTTTTTTTCTCCGGCCTTAAAATAATCGGTATCAATGGCGGGGGTTATTTTAACCACCTCCACTTGTTCCTGAAATCCTTGCATAAATAATAATTTATGAATATCATCTGAAATTACGTGGATCTTATCCACCTTATCCCACAATTTATGATAACATCCGGGATATTTTAATGGATAAACACCAATATCAAAACCTCTAAAGCTCACTGCCATTTTCGCTCCTAATGCCTTGGCTACATTTTCTTTATGGATCACCATAGTAGCAAAACCAAAATGTAACCAATCTAATGACTCGGATGTAATATGGCTATTACTGATACAATTTTTAATCCTTTGAAAAAATGCTACTCCATCTTCTTTATCCAGCAAGTACAGGCGTCTATTTTTATTGAAATGAAATATATAAGCGACGATTAATAAATATGCGCTTTTGAATCCCACGTGAATGAAACTCCCCGTAAGTTTAGGTGCGACTTTAACCTTACATGTATTAAATTCGAACTTTTTGGAAGCATTTACAAATAGTATCACAGAATGCCCAGAACTTTCCAGACCTTTAATTTTGTTTAGAAAGAAGGTTTCGGAATAGGCCGGAATGTTGGGCAAGACTAATCCAATTCTCATAACTCGTTATTTAATACTTTCAGGTATAAATCTTTCATTCCAACCACCATATGCTCATCACTATATTGATTTTCAATGGTAGCTCTTGCCTTGGACCTAATCTCCTGGTAATCATTTGCAGGTAATTCCAAGACACTTTTTAACGCCTCTGCCATGGCTTCGGAATCTCTGATTGGCACTAAAAAACCATTTTCTTTATCAATGATTACTTCACCCATACCCCCACAATTCGTAGAAATTACAATTGTACCCAAAGCCATAGCTTCAAGTACTACATTGGCAATACCTTCTTCTACACTTGAAAGCAATAGCACATCAGCCTTTTGCATCGATTCAACCACTTGTTGGAAAGGTAAGTTTTTAAGGAAGGTAACCTCTTTTTCCAAGGCTAAGGAAGCTCTTTGGTATATTAGTTCTTCATTTTCTTCTACTCCAATAATTGTATAGTTAAAATCAATGTTCGAGTTTTTAAGAATCTTCATGGCATCCAATGCATATGGGTATCCTTTAACCCAATGGGAACGTCCCACGGAAAGAATATTTAAGGAATCGTTAACTGCTATTTTAGGTGTAAAATGCAACTTACTTAAATCAATCCCACTTCTCACAACTTTAACTTTTTTGGAATGAACTCCAAATTTTTGGGCAATTGATATCATAGACTCCGAGACAGCATGAAAACCATCCATCCGGGAAAAATAGTACGAATATAACTCCTGCCAATGATCATTTGCAATGGGACTTACGGTAACATGAGTTCCTCTTAGGCTCAATAGCAACTTCATTCCAAATTCTTGTACCCACATCCAATCTTCAATGCTTTTTGCCCATTGAAGGTGAAAAATGTCCGGTTGATGGTATAGGACCGGATAATATTTAGATTGCAAGAATCGGGTATTCTTATTCTTTTTTGAGATGATGGCATCTAATTGCTTTTTATCCTTAGCTTTAAATAAATACAATAAGAGACTATATTTTAAGAATAAAAGAAGTTTAGATACTCGGTTTGTGTGCGTAATATAATGTGTATTCTCAATAGCTG
>JAHEMZ010000102.1 GCA_024643385.1 Flavobacteriaceae bacterium
TTGCTCTTCGAACACTACCTTTTGCGGCATACGTAACCAAAACCCCACCCTGTTTCAAGGCCTGAAACATCGACTCAAAAATAGGTTCAGTCCATAATTCCGGTTGAACTCGCGCTCCGAATGCGTCAAAATAAATAAGATCGTAAGTGTCATGATCGTTAATTTGATCAAAGAATAGATTTCTTTTTGTAAGCTGAAAAGACGCTGAAAGAGCATATGGGGTTTCCCATGGAATACGATGCAAATTCATAAAATCATCCTTTGGGATTGCCAATAACTCGGCATAATTAAGAATCAATGCCTCCTTCTCTGAAACCGGAAAAGCTTCCACTCCTGTATAGATAATACTCCAATTGTTTTTGGCAGCAATCTTCCTGGTTAACAAGGCATTGAGACCCGTTCCAAAACCTATTTCCAATATGGATATACTTTTAGAGTCGACAATCTCAGATACGTGCCGAAGTCCCATCTCAATGAATACATGAATGGCCTCATTGATGGCACCATGCTTGGAGTGATAGGGTTCATCCCATTCCGGAAGATGGATCGTCATCGAGCCATCTCCGGTAATCAAGATTTCCCGCTTCAAGTTTACTGTTTTTCAGGGATAAGTACTCCTGAAGAAATAAATGCGTAAGTAATCTCTGGTTCTGTGATGGCGTCGATCTCTTCTTGTGACTTTCCGGCATCCATTGCAAAATGCTTCAGATCGTCCACCGAGGTCTCTTCCACAAAGGCTCTTCCTTCTACGATCACTTCTTGACCCGCTATATCTTTAGGCATAAAGAAGCCATAATCCTTAAATTTTACGAAAGATTCGTTTTCTCCCAGATCCAAACGCATCCAACAACCTTTTGATTGGCAAACGCTATTTACCTTGGAGGTAAATTTTACCGAAACCGTATCACCCAACTTCATTTGCTCATATTTCAACAACATCTCATCCTGAGACATTACTTCTTTATCGGTGATCGACTCGCCAAAACTTTGGTAATTAGCCATCGATTCTGTTTCCACGACGGCGGTTTCTTCCTGGGGTGTATCTGAATTATTTTTGCAACCAAACATAAAGGTTGTCAAGGCCAATAGGTATATTACTTTTTTCATAATCATATATTTGATACAAAAATAGAAAGGATAGTTGAATTTTATTGGAATTTTGAGTTTTAAATGGTCAATTTTTTAACTAATTTTGAGGCTCAAACACAACACATGAGTCTTACCCAATCCCATTCCCTGAAAATAGAAAAAAGTAATACGACCAGAATTGATCAAGTAGATTTTGACAATCTTACGTTCGGAACGATGTTTACTGATCATATGTTCGAATGTGATTTCAAAGATGGCAAATGGCAAAACCCCACGATAAAACCCTATGGCCCTTTAACTATTTATCCCGCTGCCAAGGTGTTTCATTACGGCCAAGCCGTATTTGAAGGAATGAAGGCCTATAAAGATGAATCCGGAGGTGTTTTTCTTTTTCGCCCTTTGGAAAACTTTCATCGGATCAATAAATCCTCGGCAAGATTGGCCATTCCGGAATTTCCGCAAGATTGGTTTTTTGAAGCATTGCACAAACTATTTGAATTGGATCATGAATGGGTGAAAAAGGGTGACGGACATTCTGTTTATATCCGTCCCTTTGTGATCGCAACAGAAAATTGTGTATCTGCCTCCCCTTCCACACAATATAAATTTATGATCATCCTTTCTCCCGTAAATGCTTACTACAGTGGAAATTTAAAGGTAATGATCGCCGAAAAATACAGCCGTGCTGCGGATGGTGGAGTTGGTTTTGCAAAAGCAGCCGGAAACTATGCCGCTCAATTCTACCCTACCAATTTAGCGAAGGAAAAAGGATTTCAGCAGATCATATGGACCGACGCCAACACACATCAATCCCTGGAGGAAGCCGGAACAATGAATGTGTTTTTCAGAATCAACAACACGCTGGTAACGGCGCCTACCAATGACCGAATATTGGACGGGGTCACCCGTAAAAGTTTAATAGCGATTGCAGAACACATAGGTATTCCGGTGGAAGTTCGAAAAGTGACGGTAAATGAAATTGTGGAAGCCGCTAAAAAAGGAGAATTACTTGAAATTTTCGGTTCTGGGACTGCTGCGGTGATAAGTCCTGTGAGTGCCTTCAGCTATCAAGATACTTCCTACGAACTTCCGGATAGAGCGGATAGCTATGCAACACGATTCAAGAAGGAAATGCTGGACATTCAATACAATCGTAGTGCTGACCCTTTTGGTTGGCGATATCAAGTAGTATAATTAATCGTTTAAAATATCTTCAATATTGGGTTTAAAGTAATTTGGCCCTTTAAGTACTTTTCCGTCTTCCCGGTAAATGGGTTTTCCATCTTCCCCTAACTTGCTCATGTTACTTCGCTGTATTTCGTTGAATACTTCTTCTATTTTATGTTGCATCCCGTGTTCAATAATGGTTCCACATAAAATATAGAGCATGTCTCCCAGTGCATCGGCGACTTCTACCAAATCGTTATTATTGGCCGCTTCCAGGTATTCTTCATTTTCTTCCCGCATCAACTTATAGCGCAATAAGTTCTTGGGTTCACCAAGGTCAGCGGTTGGAGTGTTTTTAATTCCTAAACCAAAAGCGGAGTGAAAGGCATGAACGGCAGCAATTTTATTCTTCATATTCAGAGGGTATGTTGTATTTTTGTGGTAGTAAAATTACAATAATTTATGTTTTCAACCGGGCAACTTATTTTTGCGGTTTGCTTTTTTATCGCCTTCGTAACCCTTATGATCTATAGTTATCAAAAGGATAAAAAACTTCATAAAAAAGAATTTAAAGGTAGTTTTAAGATTTTAATTGGTTTTGTCATTTTTGTTCTAGCCTTATTAGCAGCAAAGATCTACTTAAAAAAATAGGATTCTATAAAGACTTGGATGTCTTGATTTTACGCTTAACTTTTGCGAGACAGCAGCTTTTTTAAGAAACTTTTCATTTGGATCGTTCTAAACCTCTAGGAATGAAGAGTTAGTGCGATTACGCTGGCTCAATTGCAGAATTGAAATGAAAAATAATTTATAAATAAATATCAATCCTTATATTTAGGCACTATTAACTAAACTAAACTATTTTAACATGAAGAAAAAATTAACTTCTCTCACAATTCTATTGACCATTTGTTTTCTGACTTTCAACACTCCTGCAGCATTTGCGGATGTCGTTGGAAGTAAAAAAGTAACCTTAGGGGTGTCACAAGCTGATGCCGAAATATGGGTAAATGGAAAAATGATCGCGAAAGGTTCTACAGAACTAAAAGTAGAAAAAGATGCGTGTGTTAACATCTCTATTCGCAAAGTTGGGTACTTGGAAGAGCAACTTGAAATTTGCAATAATAATACCTCTATCTGGGAAAAATCCAAATACTTTGAAATGAAGCGCGATGATTCTTATGACGCTTCCATTCAAACAGATATTGCCAATGTGGATATAGAACTCATTGTGAGTAATATGGATAAGGATACTTCTTGGAAATTGATCAATCAAATTGTATTGAACTATATCGATGTTATTGAAATGACCGATAAAGAAACAGGGTATTTGCGTACCGCTTGGTCGTTAAAAGCCTTCAAGCAAAATACGGTAAGAACTAGAATCATTGTCAAAGAATCATCTTCAGAACCGTTAGTATTTAAGGCTAAATTAATAAGCGAATACTCGGGATCCGCATTGACTAGTGTTAAAGCCGATGAGCTCTATAAAGAATGGGACCGTGTATTACGCTCTTACTCTGATGTTATTTCTGAATTTCAAGC
>JAHEMZ010000052.1 GCA_024643385.1 Flavobacteriaceae bacterium
GGAAAAATAGCTTATCCTGCTGTGAACACTCATCCATATATGGGGGTGATCTCGATGGACAGCACCGCCTTGCGGTACGATCCCAGTCTGGAATATAAAATCGTTATCGATGTTTATGAAAAGTCGAAAGATTCTACACAGATGAATAATGCGATACGGGAAGTTGCCCGAACTTACAATTTGAATGTCGCCAATGGGGTGCCCGAAAATAAGTTGCATGTGGTGGCGGTGATTCATGGATGGGCCATTGATGCGATTCTTTCCGACACAGCTTATAAGGAAAAATTTGGGCGGAGTAATCCTAATGTAAAAACTATAAAGGCCTTGAAAGATTTGGGAGTTAATATTTATGTCTGCGGTCAAAATTTAGGGTATTTCAATATTCCCGAAGAAAATTTATTACCTGAAATTGAGATATCACTTTCGGCAAAAACGGCCTTTATTACGTTAGATCAAATGGGCTACTCTTATCTAAATGTAAATAGTACAGAATAAAATAGTATTTTATTTTAGACAACTCTTTTCTTTATTATTTGATGATTATTTCTATGATATTAGTCATAGTATTTGTCTTTTGAGAAGATTAATTTTAGAGGTATTCTGCGCAACCTCTAAAATTACATATTATGAAAAATATATTTTTGATTTTGATGCTAGCGGGTCTAATCAGCCCCTTGATGGCGCAAGATCCCATCGAGCTTAGCGAAGTATTGCTCAGAGGTAAAAACTACCAGTATTTAGACGCAGTAGATCACTCTGAAGCACCTATGACCGTACAATTTCTTCAAAAAGAAGCTGCTAGCTTTAGGGCAGAAGGAGGAGAAATGTTTGAAGATATTTATGACACTTATACCGTGTCTTTCTTTATTCCTGATGGAAAAATAGTAGCCATGTACGACGTGGATGGCCGCATTGTTAAAACGGTTGAACGCTATAAAAATGCGCAACTACCCAAAGATGTTCGAATGGCCGTAAAAAACAAATATCCTGAATGGGAAATTGTTAAAGATGTTTACCATGTTAATTTTCTGGAAGGACGAGATGCAAATAAATATTTCATACTCAAATTGAAAAAGGGAAATGAAACGATGCGATTAAAATTAGATGACGAGGGAAATTATATGTAAATGACCGTCATCAGCAGTTAGAGAAGGGCCCGTCTAAAAAGACGGGCTTTTCTTTAGTTTGGAGTTAAGCTTTTAAGTGCCTCCACAAACTGATCCAGCTCTTCCATAGTGGTAAAGACATTAGGTGTGATACGACAACCATGTACGTTCGCTCCATCAATGGCCACGGTCCAAATCTTATATTCTTCCAGTAAACGAGCAGCCATCTCACCGGGGTTTATTCCTTCGATCCCTACATTGGCAATAGCACAGGAACGATGTGGTTCTAGCGGGGTATTTACTGTAATTCCGGGAATATTTCTAACCCTATCTGTCCAATAGCGTTGTAAATACCGCAATCGTTCTTCTTTGCGTTTTGGCCCCAACATTTGATAATACTCAATGGCATTTTCAATACTTAGATCATGGTAAACCGGAATGGTTCCCGTATGATTCAATCGACGGATCCCATAGGTAGCAGATTCATGTTCCGCAAATAATGGCCAAAGAGTCTCAATATGTTCATCACGCACATAAAGTAAACCGGTTCCCAATGGTACGGCAAGCCATTTGTGTAGACTGGAACCATAATAGTCACAACTCAGATCGTCTATTTTAAACTCAAAATGACCGATACAGTGCGCTCCGTCCACCATAACCTGCACCCCTTTGGCATGAGCCATATCACAGATCTTTTTTATAGGAAGTATTTGGCCTGTGATATTGATCATATGGCAGACCATTACCAATTTGGTCTTCGAAGTGATAGCGTTCGCATAGAGATCAACAATCTCATCATCATCTTTGGGATGGTTGGGAACCGATACTTTTTTCAAGATTACTCCGTGCTGTTTGGCGACCTGCTCAAACATATCCTGCATGGAACCGTAATCCTGAAGGGCATAGACTGCTTCGTCACCTTCTTTCCACGGAAATCCTTTAATTACCATATCCAGTGATTCCGTAGTGTTTCTTGTTATGATTAGGTTTTTGGTGGAACAACCCACCACGTCAGCCAATTTAGCCACCATGCGATCTTTATTTTCCCATTGAACGGTTCGCATATAATACGAATTCTCCAAATTGACCATTCTGATGTGTTCGATCAGGGCATCGAAGGTGGGCTTGGGAATCATATTGTAATACCCACTCTCCAGATGGATGTAATCCGGTTTTAAATCATAATCATTGCGAACTTTTTGCCAAAAATCTTCGGGAAGCAATTCTGGATCGTTGTTTTTGGATCCGAGGTCATCAAACCAATCGGGGGATTTAAATCCTATGAACGGCAGCCCTGCGCCAAGGGCCGAAATCGTTTTTAAGAAAGTACGTTTTTCCATATCCTTAAAGATAAGATAAAAAAGGGATGAGCGAATGTTTCATACACTCAGGATATCAGTGCAAGGAAATTCCTTACAGGATTAAGTCGTTTAGTCGTTTAAACATGAATTTCAACGAAATGTTAATTTTTTTCAAACAAAATTAAAACCGATAGAGTAATTTAATAAAACTAACCAATAACCAAACAATTATGAAAAAAGCAGCAATTTTATTTTTTGCACTTATTTTTAGTGCCACCTTATTTAGTCAGCGTGCCGCTGATAACGACTATTGGAATTCTTGGCGTTACACGGTAAAGGATGGAATGGACAAGGACTTTAGAAAGGCGGTTGCCAAAAAAATGGCCTTATATAACAATACACCTGAAAAGACAATTTTTACATATCAAATTATTACCGGGAGAAATAGCGGCACCTACGAGCGTGTGGAACCTATGAAGTACCCTAAGGACTATGATCTTGATCGAAGTGGTGAAGCTGATTACTGGCAAGAGAATGTAGGTAAATTTGTCTCGAAAGCTAGTGGGCAAGTACGTTGGGACCGGATCAATAATGCCACTATAAATTGGGATCCGGAAGCTCCAAAGAATCCTTCGAAATACCTAGAAAGAACTACCTTTGATGTAAAATCGGGACGTATCTTGGATTTCAGAAGGTTTATTTATCGAGTAACGGAAACTTTAAAGAAAAGAGGATTCGCAGACACACAACTCATGTTCCGTTGTATCAGTGGTGGAAGTGATAATATGTTCGTTTTAGTACAGGGTTATAATAGTCATCAGGAAAAGGCAATGCCAGAGAATGACAAAAAATTCGAAGATGATTACAACGAACAATTTGGATGGGGTACTTATGATGAGGATCGTCAAAGGTTTGACGATTCCTTAGAAGCTTGGGGTGAATATACAGAAACTATGGTGTTAGTGCCTTCGCTGACCACAGGGATGATGGACTAGATCTTCAAACCTAATACGAATAGAAACCCTTCCTTACGGAGGGTTTCTCTTTTTTATCGAAAACTTCTTGGTCAAATAGTATTCACTCCAAAGCACTGATTATGAAAGTTTCTCATTATTTATCTCATTGCTAACTTAATTCGGCGTACCTTTGTGCCGTTATTGGCGATTGACTAAAGTAAGTCGCATGTTAATACAAGACAGTATATTATTTGTTCTTTTGGAATTTTAGTAAGTTTTATAGTTATTTTAGAGTAGAGTTTTCTTCTTTTAGGTAGTAGTATCCTTTCCCTTTTTCCCTTATTCATTTGATAATAGTCTTTTTAGTTAATTGTAACCTTGTTTCGTTGCGACAGATTTGTAATAGCCTTTAACCGAACGATCAATTTCATTTATGAAATGATCAAAACCATAAAAGAAGCATTTAATTTTAAAGTATTATTACCATGAAAAAAGGAACCGTAAAGTTTTTTAACAGCAGCAAAGGATTTGGCTTTATTAAGCCGGAAGATTCTAACGAAGATATCTTTGTACACCAAAGTGGACTTATTGACGACATTCGTGAGAACGACGTTGTACAATTCGAAACCGCTCAAGGTCAAAGAGGTTTGAACGCTATTAAAGTAAGTTTAGTAGACTAATTCCCATTAAAGATCGTGATGCTTTATGGCATCAACAAAAAGGCTCATCATTCACGATGGGCCTTTTTTTATTTTCGGGAAAGGTTTAGTAGAAATGTTATCAAGAATAAAGTCCGTGAATGTAAGAATATTACTATAAGATCATGAATTCCAATATTCACATTATCAATCTTATAGATTAATTTCTTATCTTCAAATACTAACTAAACAACAAACCGATATGAATCAAACAAAAAGAAATTCCCCGATGTTACTTTATATAGCCGGGGGCGTATTTATTTTATGGGGAATCCTTGGACTGATGGACTCCAATAATTATGTAGCCTACGGCTATCAAACCGACGACAATAATAAGATCGTAAATGTGGAGCCGGGAAGTCCTGCTGAAACTGCCGGGATGCAAAATGGTGACATAATTAAGACCAACGGAGGGATAGACGTTGGCAATAGGAAAGAATTAGCCAAAAGGGATCGACCGAAGGCCGGAGAGGTTAGAGAATATGTTGTAAACAGGAATGGAGAGGATGTTACTATGGAATTAACCTTTACAGGTCTTAGTGAAAAGGACAAATCCCTTAACATGGTCGCATTTATTATCGGACTCTTATTTATTTTAATTGGTGTTTGGTCTTACCATAAGTTCAAAAACATGTTAAGCCATGCCTTTGGAATTTTTGCCATTACTTTCGGATTTATTTTCATGAATGGCCCTCATATTGCTCCGGGTTTTCTCGATAATTTGGTGAATAGTGTGGATACGGCCATCGTCTTTTTCTCTTTCGCATTTTTATTGAATTATTTGTTGCAATACCCCCCGGAAAGCAAGTATCAAAAGTGGCTTTTTGTTCCGGCTATTTTAGCTGCCGTGGTAGCATTGGGCCTTAATTTTATGCAACCGGATGGTTCAGGAATGTTAAATATGTCGATTCGAATATTTTTCGCTCTTGTGATCATCTTTTATTTCCTTGGCTCACTGATAACATTAATTAGAAAATACATGCGTTCTTCAGCAGAAGAGCGAAATACCAAAGGATTAAATATGATGCTTCTTGGGACCATCATAGGCCTACTGCCGATATTGATTTACTTTACATTAGGAACTTTATCTCCCGGGATACAATTACCCGGTAACGATTATATTTTTATTACCTTCTTGGCCATACCCCTCTTTTTTACCATGGCATTAAGTAAGTTATCCAAGGCTTAAATACATTGAGACATACAAAGAAGCCCATCCAATTGGATGGGCTTCTTTTTTAAATTATTATAAGGGATCGATCAATTTACACGCCTTCTCTCTTCTTCTGCACCGGTCTCTCGATTTCTGGCCGATCTGAGTTCTTTATTTCCAAAGTTTCTTGTATAGGTAAGTAGGAAAGTACGATTGCTAAAATCGAAACTGTTTATGGTGCGAATGTTCTGCTCCGGTAAGTCGGTTCCACCATTGAATACAAGTGAATCAAACAAATCGTTTATAGCGAATTTTAAAGTCCCCCATTTTTCTCCAAACTTTTGCTGAATCCCTGCATTAACTGCATAGAATGCATCGTAGGTAGCATTACCAAAAAAACCGGGGCCGTTGTAAAAACCGGATAATTCCGCGGAAAAAGAATCGCTGATCTTAAATGAATGAGAGCTATTTGCTGAAAAAATACCTAATTCTAATTCTACAATATCCTCTTTATAAAAGGAGCGTACTTTTTGGCGAACATAGGTAACATTGTTCTGGGTGCGCCACCAATCAGTGATCTTTAAAGGAAATCCGGTAATAATGGAAAATGTTCTTGTATAATCCAGATTACTGGCCTCAAACACAAGTCTGCCGGACTCTTCATCGATTGTCTCTTGAAAATTAGCGATGGTTCCATCTTCATCGGTGTATTGGAAAGACAAGAAATAGGATTTATAATTAAAATCCATTTTTACTGTATTGGAAATCGCCGGCTGTATGGAAGCATTTCCGGACAAAAAAGTATTGGGTTCAAAAAAGATAACAAAGGGAGCCAGATCATTGAAAGTAGGCCTTGTTATTCGTTTTGAATAGGCAAGGTTGGTGCTAAAGTTCTCAGACCATTTGCGAATCACAAAAAGACTTGGGAACCAGATCCCGTATTGTCGGTCCACCACTCTTCCTTCCGTATCAGTATCTAATTTTGAATCGGTGTATTCGTAGCGAAGCCCGCCCTTGATCGAAAGTTTTTCATTCACGCTATAATCGGCAGACGCATAACCCGCAATTATTTTTTCATCTAGCACGCTGAAATTCGTTAGGGTAGGGTCAAATACCCAATTTCCATCTTCCAAGGTTTGGACAGAGACGTCATTTTCAAAATCGTTCTGAGTCGCTTTTGTTCCAAATTCCATACTGAATTCATCATTTACCTTATTCGAATAATCCAATTTACCAACCCAAGTAGTTAGGGGAGTTTCTTTTCTGCTTCGCAGTAATTCACTGTAATCAAAACTACCTGTGCTATCAAAGTAATCGTTCACATAATCCGTTGGATTATTAAATTCGTAATACAAATAATCGACATCCAAGCTTACAAATTCATTCTTTTGGAAGTTGTGTTTAAAATTATAGTTGGCTCCAAAATGTTTTAACTGATTGACCTCTTCTGTGAAAATTTCAATATTGGAAGTGGGTAAACTGTTCGTGGTATTGATACTGGTATTAAAGGCATCCATAGACCAACGATTATCATAGAAAGTGACGATACCTCCCATAATGGTATTCTCTGTCAACTGATAATCGGTTCCCAGCCGTATATTATGGTTTCTCTGTGTGGGTTCTCTGTTGGTGATCGATCGATTGGCGATGAAATCCCCTTCATTTGTATATTCACGACCGGTCTTCCATGTTTGTTCTCTTTGATCCAATCGAAATGAATAACTACCGAAAAGATTCAGTTTATTCTTGCGGTAATTAAAATTGAAATTATCGTTACTCAGCGCACCATTTCCGTATCCTGCAGATAACGCATAAGAACCGTTTAGTCCCATATCGGGATTTGATTTCAGAACGATATTGATATATCCGGCATTACCTTCCGCATCTAAACTTGCGGGTGGTGTCGTGATCAATTCAATGGATTCTATATTATCCGCATTCATTCCATCGAGCATTTGTACCAAGGAAGATGCGGGGACATAACTTATTTTTCCGTTGATCATCACCACCACGCCATCTTTACCCACCACCGAAATCGCATTGTTCTGTCGATTGACGATAACCCCCGGAGATCTTTCCAACACCTCTAAAGCCGTGCCTCCCGACGATACAATACTGTTTTCAACATTGATCACCAATCGATCCACTTTCTGGGAATAAAGAGGCTTTTTAGCTTGAACCACAACTTCCCCCAAGGATTCCCCTTCGGTCATTACTAATAACGGTACGGTATAGTTATTTGAAAGATTAAATGGATCTGAAATTGCGTCTTGATATCCTAATAAGGTACATCTAACATAGTAATTTCCGGAACTTAGATTAACAATGCGATAGGCACCATTTTCGTCAGTAATAGCTCCTTTGACCAAAGAACCATCATCACTGTTTAAAACCAAGATATTCGCAAATGCAACACTTTGGCTCTGTGCATCAGCTACTTTCCCGGAAATTTGAAAGGTGGTTTGAGCTATGGAAATGGTTGTGATTCCCCATAAAAAGAGGTGTAGAAGTGAAGTTAATTTCATGGTATGGTTGGTTAGTTAGTCGTATGAAAATTTTCGCACGAAAATATTTCATGTATCTAAAATAATAAAAATCAATTAAATGAAGGTTGGGGTAATGAGTTAATACCGAATTTTCAAGAGAGGTATTACATAAAATGAAGTCGTCAAACGAAGCATCCTTGATTCAATGCTTCTGAATCAAAGTAGTGAAGAAAAATATTTGACCGGGATATGGTACCTCAGATTGAAGATGCTTTGACCAAAAAAGTTATTCGATCCTTTTATAATTCTCCGAATTATATTTTTTCCCTTCATTATCCATGGTAATTTGGCTATAAGTATCTTTTCCCAATTCCAATTTAAAACGAAAGACCTGAACGGTATCCACAATTTTCATCATAGTATTGGAAGCGTATTCCAGTCGCTCTTCAAGGATCCCATCGACAATTTCATAAGTGCCATAGCCATACCATTCATTACTGTCGGTGGGGTTATAGCGGGTCCACATCACTTTTGATTTTGTATACATCTTTACTTGGCGATAACCGTTCAAGTTGTATAAAGTATCCAGAATTTCATTGTTATCATAAATATATTGGTGTTCCATTTCCCAAACACCTTCCAAGGAATCTTGGTCGTAGGAGTTCTCCTTAGAAGAGGCGGATATGAGCACGACTATCAAACAAATGATAAAGGCAAGGATGGTTATTTTTTTCATTGTAATATGTGTTTAGGTGATATTAAGGTACAAAAAAAAGATGATATCGATAAAATATTTAAGGTTTTAAGCAAAAGGAGAATAGAAGAGAAATTTTCTTCCGCCCCTTTTTTCCTATCTTGAATTTTTAATGGTGTTTGTTTAACAATTCTTAAAACATATAATCAGCATGATCGATGAAATCATATCCTCCCGTAGGGCTATCTTTCCTGTGCAATTTTCTTCCGGGGAAATAAGTCGTGAAGAAATTCAGAAATTATTGGAAGCAGCCAATTGGGCTCCGACCCATAGAAGAACCGAACCTTGGCGTTTTAAAGTATTCCACAGTAAAGAATCCAGGCAGGGTCTAAGCAAATTCTTGGCCAGAACCTACGAGAAAACGGCCGAACATTACTCCGAGGTTAAACAACAAAAAATGGCTGAAAAACCGCTTATGTCGGGCTGTGTCATTGCTATTTGCTTTCAACGGGAACCGAACCATTCCCTTCCTGAATGGGAAGAAATTGCAGCAACTGCGATGGCGGTTCAGAATTTGTGGCTGCTCGCCACAGAAATGAAATTGGGAGGATATTGGAGCTCGCCCGACTTGATCAATTACCTTGCTAATTACATTACACTGCAACCGGAAGAACGTTGCCTTGGTTTCTTTTACCTGGGAAAATATAATGGACCTTGGCCGGAAGGAAGGCGTAATGCTTCGATCGAGGAAAGGACGGAGTGGTTCTAAAAGAATTGAAAGCTATTCCAATGCACAACTACTTTATAGATAAATAGACCCATAAATACAAGGGTGGCCATAAATTTTACAACCGTCGAGGCCAACAAACCTACAAATGAGCCCAATGCCGCCTTTATGGCTTGCGGTCCCTTTGTCCTATTGAAAACTAACTCTCCCAATAAGGCTCCCGCGATAGGCCCTAAGATAATGCCAAACGGAATGGGAGCGATCAATCCGATCAATAATCCTATGGTGGCTCCCCACGCGCCTGCCTTACTGCCTCCAAAACTTTTCGTGCCCCAGGCAGGAATGATATAGTCCAACACATAAAGCCCGATGGCCACAATACCCGTTATCACAATGAACCATACGTCTAAAGCCAAGGAAGGGCTTAAATAAAGCATTACTAAACCCAACCAAGAGATGGGAGTTCCGGGTAAAACAGGAAGCAAACTCCCGGCGATACCCACCCACATTAATAAAAAACCGATTATTAGAAAAAAAAGGTCCATAGTTGATCTGTTAGACGCGTAACTTGGTTTGCTGTTACGCTCTTATTTGCCTCGCCAATTATTTATGAATTTTCGGCCTGAACTAATTTATTAAAAACGGAACACTTGAGTTCGGTTTTTTGTTTTTACTCCTTGGGATTAGCGATAATTGTGTAATTTTAAGACATGAAATTGTGGTTAAACCTTTTATTCTTTATGCTGGTGTGCACTTCCATTGGCGCCCAAGAACTTCAGTGGACTTCTATAAATGAATTAGAAGAGGCGGTGAGGAATGACCCTAAAAAGGTATTAATCTACGTAACTACCAGCTGGTGTGGTTGGTGTAAGAAAATGAAGGAGACCACCTTTAAAAATCCTTTAGTCATCGACAATTTAAATAAAAATTTCATCCTGGTTAAATTAGACGGGGAAGAAAAAAATGTGCTGACCTATAAAGGGCATGAGTTTAAATACGTGACTAACGGTCGCAGAGGGTATAATGAAATGACCAAAGCGTTGCTTGACGGTCGATTGAGCTACCCGTCCTTTGTGTTTTTGGATGAAAAGTTGGATCGTATCACAATTGCGCCCGGATATAGGGATGTAGAAGGACTTATGTCGTTGTCAAGCTATGTGAAGGAGGAAATATATAAAACAAAAACCTACTCCGAATATCAAAAAGGAAATTGAACATGAAGGCAACGTATGCACTTTTCATATTATTGCTAGGGACTTCTTGTCAATTTTTTGAAACCGAACGAATTTCTTCTGAACAGATTTATCAAGAAGAGATGCAGGATTTTGATTGGACATCGATCGATACATTTCCTGCCTTCCTCGAATGCGAATCCTTTACCGAGAAAGAGGAACAACAAACTTGCTTTCAGCAAACCCTGTTAAAAAAAATCCAGGAGCAATTGAGCCTTGCCAATATAGGTACTTGGTATGCACTCGACGATACTTTGGGTTTGACGGTTGAAGTAAATAGGGAAGGAATAATTTCACTTACAGAGGTGCAAGCGGATAGCAGTACACTCAAAAAATTTCCGGAGATAAAGGAATTTCTTATGGAAAGTGTTCAAAAATTTCCTAATCCGGCGCCTGCCTTTAAAAGAGGGATCCCTGTAAAATCAAAATTTAAATTGCCGCTGGTATTGAATACGCAGGAACTATAAGTTGAACTTGTAGCCTATGGCAAAATCAACAGGAAAGTTGCCATTGTCCCCCAAATTAAGTGTCACAGCATCTTGATACAACAACGTTAGATAGCCTTTCCCTAAAGCGATATCAGCACCTAAACCCAAGGCAAAAGGCGCTTGAAATTCACCTCCTGAACCCGAAATATTTGTAATGCTTCCATCGTTTTCAACGATGTCGATATCTTGTGAAATATAAGTGTATCCTGCTACTTTGGCGTTAATATAAAGATCGAAGGTTTCCGTTTTTACGAATTTGAACCTGTAATTAAAGGTTATTTGAGACAAAGAGAAATCGTAATCTGAATTTCCTATGATCTGCCGAAATTGAAAGACCATGCTGTGTCGTATAAGCTTAACTTCATCAATCACTTCAAATTCAGCCCCTAACTGAGGCAATAAGGTATTATCAGGATTCACGAAAAAGGGGTAATTGGTCATTCCGAAAAAACCACCCAGTCGAGTTTTTAATTGTACGGATTCAGATTTTATTTGATAGTTGGCATCAGAAGCCGCATTGAATTCATCGATCACTCGAGCAAGATCGGGTCGGGTCAATTTTACATCTTTTACTCTTTCCTCGCCGACAAGCTCCTTTAAAATCTTTTTATATTCTTGTTGGTAAGTACCATTCAATGGTGTGTTTTTTAACTCTGTAATGGTGTTGTCCTTTTTAAGGAAGTACCTGTAATTACCATCGATACTGTTCCAAAGTAAGGACGCAGTGCCTTCCACCTCAGAGAAGAGGGGGATAGATTCTCCATTCACCTGATACACTTCTTGAGCCATCAGAATTCCTGAAAATAATATAACTAGGGTAAAGAATAGGCGTTTCATAACATATTGATTTGGTTAGCTTAAAGGTAAAAAAAATATTGGAACGGAATTTATTTCCTGAAATTCCTGCCCTTCCATTCATAACTTCCGTTCCAGCTGTTTAAAAACACCCAAACCACGACAAAGGGATAGGAAAAATTACAGGGGAAAAGGAATGGAGATAACATACTTTTTTTGAAAAAACAGGTCGTCATCGTTAACACCAACGTATCTGCTGTTAACTTCATCAATAGAAAAAATGCAAAGAACTGTGCTTCCATCGGGTATAGGAAACAACAAATAAAGGCAATGATAAAACCTATATTCCCTAAAAATACGATACCTCCTAAGAGTCGTGTTCCAATGTTCTTGTTCTTTGAGGTTTTGGAAGCCCAACGAATGCGTTGCATCACCAGTTTCTTTAGACTGTCGACCGGCTGTGTGGTCACGGCAGCTTCTGAATTCTTTAGATAGTGAACACGGTTCGGATAAAACTTTTTAAACTTTTCCATTAAAAAAACATCGTCTCCTGAAGCCAAATGGTTGTTGCCTTCAAATCCATTGACTTCAAAAAAGACATTCTTTTTAAAAGCCAAATTCGCAGCATTATTTAAGACCGGTTTATTCCAGCCAAAACCCGCAATAGTAGCGGCTTGAAGGCTTAATCCATCCCAAAATTGAAATTGTTGGAGAAGGGTCGCATCTGTTTCAAATAGCACGGGCCCACAGACCATTTTCGGTTTATTCTTATCAATGAATTCACTCAGGTAATGCATCCAAATTCGCGGCACCCTGCAATCCGCATCCGTGGTTACGATCCAATCGTATTCGGCCTTTTTTATCGCGAGGCTTATGGCATCTTTTTTTGGAGAGTTGGAATAACGCTCGTTTTGAAAGAGTTGAAAGGAGATCTCTGAATCGGCGAGTTCAGCTAAAATAATTTCTTGCGACGCATCCTCGGAAGCATCATTCACAAAAAGGATCTCAAAATCTGATGTCGGGTAATTCAGTTTACGCAAGGATGTCAATAAGCGTGGAAGGTTATCAGCCTCATTGCGAAAAGGGATGATCAACGAGAATTTAATTTTTGGTTTTGAGCCTTTTGGTTGGAAATAGGGATGTTTCATCATCCCTATCAATATCCAGGTCATTGAACCTAGATAAAGCAATAGCATTACGGTTAGTATAAGTATCATTTATTTGGGGATTTGAGGAGTAGAAAGCTACCAAATATTGCCGGAATGACAAAATTAAGCAGCCACATAACTAAAACGGTTGCCAACACGATCATTTCATTGATACCCAAAAAACCAAACAACCAAACGGCAACACTCCCCCGAATCACGACATCAAAGATCATGAACATAGGCACTATGGAAACCAGTAGATACATTAAAAATAGATAGGGAATGGCGTCCAAAAATTCAATCTGACCACCAAAAAATAGCAGTATCAGATAAAAAAGAGTAGCAAAGGTGAAATAACGAAGTAATGAAAGACCGAAAGTCGTTATCCATAGTGAGCCCGGCAACTTTTTAAAATAGATATAAACGTTGTGAATCGTAAAACCCTTTACCATCAATTCTTTTTTTCTGAAAAAATATCCTGTTACAAGTAAAACAAGGACCACCCCTATAAACCCTAACATCTTGAATGGCGCCCATGAAAGAACGAGGGTATGTTCGATCAATATAAAGCCCAAGACCCCAAGGATCACGGTCACCATCATCTGAGCGCTATTGGAAAAAAGCGTGAGTAACAATATTTTTTTTCGATCCGCAACATTGAAAAAATATGCCTTCGCTCCGTATTCCCCAATTCGGCTGGGAGTAGCCAAAGACACCGTTAGGGCCACAAGACTTTGACGCGTTGCTTCTTGGAAGGACAACTTCTTAACTACGGCACTTACTTTTTGCCATTTTACAATTTCAAGGCTCCAATTGATCGTGGCGAGTAGCAAAAATAGGAGACAGGAAGGAAGCATATCCCATTGAAATTTTGAATACAGCATTTTCAGGATAGGAAACGGTTGTTCAGCCAGTCTTTGGTGCACAAACCAAAAAGCTAGAAACAGAATGAAAACCTTTAGGGCAAACCAGGCATATTGCTTAGCTTTGTGAGATAGGGCTACCATAGGGGAGCTAAAATACTAAAGTTTTAGGACGCATGGCCTCAGAAAAAATCATATTAGGAATTGACCCGGGGACGACCATTATGGGCTTTGGTCTTATAAAGGTGGTGGGAAAGAATATGCAATTTCTACAGTTGAATGAACTTCAACTTTCGAAGTATGACGATCATTACCTGCGACTGAAATATATTTTTGAGCGAACGGTTTCTTTAATTGATACGTTTCATCCGGATGAAATAGCCATTGAGGCGCCCTTTTTTGGAAAGAATGTACAATCGATGCTTAAATTAGGAAGAGCGCAAGGAGTGGCCATGGCGGCAGGACTTTCAAGGCAAATTCCCATCACCGAATACTCACCAAAAAAGATAAAAATGGCCATTACCGGTAATGGAAATGCAAGTAAGGAGCAAGTTGCAAAAATGCTACAACAGCTGTTGGAGTTGAAAGAATTACCAAAGAATCTGGACAGTACAGATGGCTTGGCCGCAGCCGTTTGTCATTTTTATAACGCCGGGAAGATAGAATCGGGGAAAAATTATAGTGGCTGGGAAGCTTTTGTCAAACAGAATGAGGATCGAATTACGTAA
>JAHEMZ010000012.1 GCA_024643385.1 Flavobacteriaceae bacterium
TAAATATTTCTTGCTTGGATGGCGAAGTACATTTTGCCTTCGTTTACAATGGAAGTGATCCTGATCTGACAACCCGTTACCATCTTGATGCGATCAAAATTACCGGGGCGGATTGAATTTGCAAAACTAAATTTCCAACCGCCTGTGTTACAAACATATAAATTTAATTGCTACATTTAATCGTCCCCTGGCACATAAAGTCAAGGTATATTTTTCATTTCGGTGGAATCCAGAACCCACCTAAAAAAACGGGGCGGATCTGAAAAGCCAAACGAGTAGGAGCTAATTTTTTCAACTATGCCAAAGTATGTTATTGAAAGAGAGATCCCCGGAGCGGGAGATCTATCGCCTGAACAATTAAAGGCGATCTCGCAAACCTCTTGTGGGGTGTTGCAAAGTATGGGTCCGCAGATCAATTGGATTCATAGCTATGTTACCGGGAACAAGATCTATTGTGTTTATATTGCGCCGAATGAAGAGATGGTTCGTGAACACGCCAAAAAAGGTGGATTTCCGGCTAATTCAGTGGCACAGGTCATGACCATGATCGATCCTACCACATCGGAATAAAGAGATCTAAGATTTTGCTATAAAAAAACCCCCGCAATTTGCGAGGGTTTTTTTAATGGGTGCGTTTAACGCTCTACGATTATAAAATCGGATCTTCTGTTTTTTTGATGCTGTTCTTCCGTACAATTATCACCGCAATTCACGACAGGCTTATCCTCTCCAAATCCTTGTCCGCTGATTCGTTCCGGGTCAATTCCTTTCGAGATCACATATTGAACCGTTGCTTGCGCACGTTTTTCTGATAGATCACGATTATAATCAGCCTTTCCTCTGGAATCGGAATGACTTTCCACTTTGATCTTTAATTTAGGGAACTGATTCATCACCTCTACTAATTTATCCAATTCAAAGGCAGCTTGTGGTTTGATATTGTGTTTGTTGTAGTCAAAAAGGATAGGAGCCAAATCAATTTTATCGTCTACAATGATGGCTACAATAGGACGCAACTTAATGGTTTTGGTAATTTCCCCACTCGGGTTAGCTTCAACCGTAATACCATTGCTTTCATAACCACGCATAGCGGCTTGAACGATATGTTCTTGTTCACAAGCAGCCAATAAATCGGTAGTTCCATCTTCCGCAGATGATTTTGTGCTTAATCGGTTCTCTTTCGTGTCAAATAGCTGTACCATGGCACCATAAACCGGATCTCCTGTATATTCGTTCAAAACGATCACGTTGATCTTTACATCACAGGGAGGTTCAATGGCACGCACTTGATAGATGTCGTCTTTTCCCTTTCCACCGGAACGGTTGGAGGACAGATAGCCTGATTGCGCAGTTGCATCATAAATAAATGCAAAGTCATCGTCGGAACTGTTTGCCCCTTTTCCTAAGTTCTTCGGATTTGAGAAGCCTTTTCCCTTAGCTTCTGCAAAGAATATGTCCAAACCTCCAATACCTATATGACCATTGCTAGAGAAATATAGGTTTCCGGCGCCATCTATATATGGGAAAACTTCTTTTCCCTCTGTATTGATTATATCGCCCAAATGTTCTGGTGTTCCAAATTTACCTTCTGAATCAATGCTTACACGATAGATATCCGATTCCCCTTTGCCTCCCGGCATATCACTTGCAAAATAGAGGGTGTTGCCGTTAGCGCTAAGCGCAGGATGACCGGTGGAATATTGATCACTGTTGAATGGTACAGGAAATACTCCCTTCCAGCCACCATCTACCCATTCCGAATAGTAAAGATTGATCTGGTTGATCCCTTCCTCATCTTTTTTGTATTTACCGTTCAAATAGTTGTTTCTATCAAAATAGATTCGTTTCCCATCCGGGGTGATAGCCACGGTTCCTTCATGGAACTGGGTGTTTACATCTCCCGCCAAGATCTCTGCATTTTTAACGGTATTTCCAACCAAACTGGCTTTATAGATATCCAGAAAGGGTTGATCGTCCCATTTATAATTCTTTCTTTTGGTGTTTCGAGCAGAGGAAAAGTAAAAATCCTTCCCAACCACGATACCGCCAAATTCAGAATATTCAGTATTGATATCTTCTAAATTCTTTGCTTCAAATCTCGGATAATCCTCCATGATCTGTGGTACATAGTTTGGGTTTTTCATGAATTCCACCGCTCGGGAATCGTTGGGTTCCATCTTCGCAAAATCTTGCATCCAAGTGTTGTATTCACTGAATTTTCCATTAGCCTTCAGGCATTGCGCATAATTGTAAACAGTCTCCGATTTTACTTTCTTGCCTTTCATCACACGATTATAGTAGCTTTCGGCTTTTTTAGTGTCATTGATCGCATAATAGCTATTTCCCAATTGTTCAAAGACATATCGGTCGCCTTTGCCTTTTTTAATAAGCTTTTGATATGCTTCCGCTGCATCGGTATAGGCTAATCTTTGATAAAGTTCATCGGCTTTTTTGGTATCCTTATTTTGAGCAGCTGCTATGGCAACCGAGCATATCATGAAGAGGGTAATTATGTTTTTCATTTTAATGAAATTAAAATTAATCATTAGAAGTATCGAGGTGAACGAAGTGCTTTTTGTTTGAATAACAGATCGAAAGTTAATATTACTTCGTGAGAAGCACTTGAAACAGCATCCAACTCACTCACCACATGGTCATACGCATATCCGATCCGCAAATAAGGGGTGGCTTGAAACCCGATCAACCCACTGAAGGAATCCTCCAATCTGTAGGAAGCTCCAATTTCAAACTTTTCATAGAACAGGGCGTTCAAGTTAACGTCAAACGACATAGGAGCGTTAAAGGCCGACTTAACCATGGTGGACGGCTTTAATTTGGTGTTTTCCGACAATTGGAATACATAACCTGCTGTAGCAAAATAGTGATTTACTTCGCTGCCATATTTGATTCCATTTTCATCTAAATGCACAGAGGTTAAAAAATTGGGAACCGACAATCCTATGTAAAAATTGTCGCCATAGAAAAAGGCACCTGCCCCAACGTTAGGGTAAGTATTGCTTATATCTTGTGAGAACAAGGGGTCATTGTCATCCTGTAATTCCAAATCGGTAAGTCCGACATCATGAAAAGTTGCTCCGGCTTTTAATCCCAATGCTAATTTTAAGTTTTCACTAACCTGTAGCGTATATGAAAAGTCTACATACACATTGGTTTCTTTAATCGGACCAAGTTCATCCTTGATGGCGGAAAGACCTAAGCCTACTTTATCGTTTACCGGTGAATGTCCTGAAAAGGTAATAGTTTCAGGAGCTCCATCCAATCCGGACCACTGCTTGCGATACAAGGCTGTTAAAGACAGGGTTTCCTTTGAACCGGCATAAGCAGGGTTAACCACATTCATATTGTACATATATTGAGTGTACTGCGGGTCTTGCTGAGCCGAAGCCGTCATACTGAGCAGGAGTATTATAATCGTTAAATTTCTCATTATGGTGGGTTGTTATTATCAGTTTTGTGTTAGTTCGCTGTTAGTTTTCTTCTTTGTTGATGTAAATCCATCCGGTTTTCACCGATCCATAGACCGGGTCGGGCGTTGCAAATTTTATCACATAGAAATAAGTACCTGTGGGTAATTCATTCCCGTCATTATCTATTCCGCAGAATTCATTGGTATAGTTGTTTTTTTCAAACAGGCTCATACCGTATCTGTTGAAAATCTCAACGGAGAAATTTCCGGTTCTATCAGTGATGAATTCCAGATCCAAACAATCATTCAGATCATCGCCATTTGGAGAAAGTCCTTGAGGAATAATACAATTACCTACGTCGTAAAGAACCACTGCCACACTATCAAATCCCGTACAATCGCCTACAGCAATGGTAACGGTATAAATTTGTTCTCCTAAAGTATTCGATGGGATATTTATTTCCAGTGTACTGGAAGTTTCACCTACCAAAATGTCACCGTTCAATTCCCACTGGTAGGTCACATCAGTTTCGCTGGTTACAGCCGTTAATACCTGTACTTCATTCGGACAGGTCTTAAAGTCCGGATTTACTTCCACCACTAAGGCTTCTCTTGGAGTAATTGAGATGCTATCTTGCGTGCTACATGAATTGATTGATACAATTACACTGTACAATCCTCCAGTAGAAACAATTAATTCTGAGGTAGTCTCCCCCGGAATGATAACACCATCGACAAACCATTCGTAGGTCGCCAAAGCAGGGTCATAATTTGAAGGGGAAGCATCTAAAATTAAATCTTGGTCAAAACAAGATTGTAAGTCGGATCCAAGATCTACTTGAATATCATTGGCTGGTGTAATCGAGATACTGTCTTGTGCCGTACAATTTCCAACCGTAACGAGAACACTGTATGTGCCTTCTTGATTAACATTCAGAGTTGCATTTGTTTCTCCGGCGATTACAATTCCACCCAAACTCCACTCATAAGTAGCCAGAGTAGGATCGTAGTTGGAAGGCGAAGCATCCAATAGGATAAAATCTGTAAAGCACGATTCCATGTCTTCTCCCAGATCAATTTGAATATCGTTGGCAGGGGTTATCGTGATACTATCCTCTACCGTACAATTTTCAACGCTTACCACAACGGTATAAGTACCTGCTTGTGAAACACTCAAGGTTACATTGGTTTCACCAACGATTATGGTCCCGTCCAAACTCCATTCAAAGGTACACAAGGATGGATCATAGTTGGAGGGAGTTGCATCTAAAGTAATTGCTTGCTCTAAACAAGATAATAAGTCGGGTCCCAGATCTACTAATGGCGTTTCTGCCAACGATATGGCGATGGTATCTGACACCACGCAAGGCCCAACCGTAATCTCTAAACTATAATCCCCCGAAGCAGTTACCACAATTGTTGAAGTTGTTTCACCTGTACTCCACAAATAAGTTATTCCTGTGGTATCTCCTACAATGGTTGGGATAATTTCGAATTCTCCACCATCACATATTTGTTCGTCAGGGCCTAAATCTAAGGATGGGGCCGCAACAACATTAATCTCCACGGTATGAATTTCTTGGTCACAGGGAGGATAGGTAACTGTTACCGTGTACGTGTCTGCTGCTGAAGGAGTATAAGTAGCCGTAGTAGCAACTATATTTCCGCCACCATCAACCCATTCATAAGTTACTTGAGTTAGATCGACCGCCGGATTTTGAGGCGTAGCATCCAATAATGGGAAATCATCACTATCACACAAATCAATAAGTGAAGGTAAGACGATATCGAAACTTATTAACTCTTGTACTAATAGATCAAAAGATACTGTGCTAAAACAACCTGGTTCATCTACTTTCTCCACTCTCACATAGATGGTTTGTGGATTAGAGATATTTACATAGGCACTTGCATTTGCTATCGCATTCTGGTTAATATCCGCATCAAATTGACTTAAATGGAAGGTAGTATTAAAAAGAAGTGGATCCTGCCCATTTAAAATAATCGGAATCTGACTTTCCAGATCAAAGGTTCCTTCTTGATTACCTGTTTCGTCACAAGCCGTTAAATCCGGGGGCGAAACAATTTGTGGTTGGCCATTTACAAGGGATAATGTGATGTCATCAATTGCAAGATCATTACCACAGCCCCCAATGGAGTTATTAATTAACACTAATTGGATATCAGTATTCGCTCCGGTATTGAAGTTGATAAAAAATTCTTGCCAATTCGGATTTGGTTCATTTTGAATATCACCCGTATTTGTTTCTTGAATGAGTACCCCATTCGGGTCTTCGATTCTGAAAATTACATTGGAAGGGATGCCGGTTCCTCCACAGATCCCCGTATCGGTATCATAAACCGTAGTGATCCAAGCGCTAAAACTATAATCCACGTTTGAATCCAGTGTGATCGTTCTTCTATAAAATTCACCGATCGTAAAATCGGCATTGACAAATAGCATTCTACCGTCCACATCATTTTCAGTATGGTCTTCCATCCCCACATGCCATCCGGTATTGAGTCCGGTGGAAGTATTGCTGGTTGTATATTCACCATCATTCACCTGAGAAATCGTATTACATACATAGGTAGTGGTAGCGCCATTCAGGTCACAACCACGACCCGTTCCTGTTCCGAAATTTTCTTCAAAGTCGATACTTCCACATTCCGATAAAATAATACAATCCGGTCCGGTCAAGAAAGTGATTGATACACTATCGGAAATAGTACATCCATCTCCGGTGACATCAACCGAATAGATATCTGTAGTAGTCACGGTAATCGTTTGAGTAGTTTCTCCGGTGCTCCATAAGAAGGTGGCATCTGCAGGATCTATCCCATCCAGAGTGGCAGTTAGATCATAGGAAGGAGTATCACAAAGCACTTGATCACCGCCTAAATCTACACTAAACGATGCAGAGGAAGTTACTTCCACGTCATCGGTGAGTACTACCACTTCACCATTACAATTGGTGTAGGTGACACGCGCGGTGTATACTTCTGTTCCCACCGGGCAAACTTCTATGGAAGGGTTATTACTGATAAAATTCCCTCCTGAATCGATCCATTCAAAAACGTATGTTTCCACACCGGCGGGGCTAAAACGCCAAGCCTCATTGTTCGCTGTCCAAGGGGAGTCGGATGTGTTTCTTCCCGGGGGTACAAACGCTATGTTTCCGTCGTTGTTCTGAATTCCCAGTGCAGCATTTCCACTGTTCCAGGTAGGACATACGGGTTTGTCTTGCATATACACTTCGATCACATTTGAGAATTCGTAGAAAACCACCATTTGTGTGGCCAGTAGATTATTACAAGCTCCTGAAAACATGGGAACCTCGAAATAAGCAACCACTAACACACGATTGGGAAACGTTCCCAGTACTTCGTATCCAATTTCCTCCGTTGTGGAAACAGAAGGATCAATATCATGACCGGGCGTAAAGACATTTGCTTCCCCTAAAGTTGGATTACTGTTGTTTGGTAAGTTTTCTGTAAAGGACCAACCATTAGTGGTGTCGTTAGGATCCACATCGAATCGGATCACACCATTGGAACCCACCTGAAATTGTACTTCTATATTCTCAAAATAACAAAAGTCGAAAGGTAGATTCTCCACTACAGACCAACGGTCGTCTTGATTCGGATTCAATTGAGTTGCCAATCCATTGAAGGGAAAAGGGGGATTGTAGGTGATGGGATCGATCGAATATAGATTCGATGCAGATTCAAAGGTCTGTAAAAAATCGGCTGTAATCGTTGCACAACCGGTTCCGGTGGAACAATCAACGGTCACATCCGGCCCTGCATCCACATACAGTGATCCCGGACCTTGGGCAAGTCCGTCGACATAAACAAACAGCATTAAAAAAACACCTGTGAGGATTCCTTTTTTATTAAATGAAGTGAAAGACCCGCAAAGAGGTAAAGATGTATTCATTGTAAAATGATTGGTGGTTATTCGGAACTAAAGTAATTAAAAAACTAGGATTAGCTGGTTTAAAATTAATTTTTAGCTGCGACGTAAGAAAATACCTATAAAATCGAAATTTTTGCGGTCTCGTGGAACGAAAAAACGCCATAAACTGGAAAATGATCACTTACTCCTCCAATATATTTTTTCCCAATATAGGTGCGAAAGGGAAGTCCCTTGAATCTCCCTTTATATTCTTGTAAATTTCGTGGATCATAAATCTTTGCCTTTTCAAAGCGAAATGGATTTTTATGCATTTCAAGAAAATTATGTGAAATCAGGATTTGATCGAACAAATGCCAAGTGTGCTGGTGATTAAGACTCCCTTTATCCCGGGTGAGTAAGACCTCCATCGGATTGTAAAGTCCATGTTCCATTAATCGTTGCATGCTTTTACTTTGCGGATCGTCATTGAAATCACCCATTACAATGATACGGGCATCGGAGTCGCCGGATCTTATGTCTTGAATGATCTCAGTCATTCGAATGGAAGCAGTCACACGTTTTTCAGATGTTTCCTCTGTTCCACTTCTACGGGAAGGCCAGTGATTGATGAGTAGATGAACATCTGCAGTATGCAGGCTTCCTTCCACGTGTAGAATGTCTCTGGTGAAATCTCTTTCCCCTTGTTCGTTAGTGATATATACTTCATGTGAATACTTCGCTTTCACGGTAAAGAACGCTTTTCGGTATAGCAGCCCGGTATCGATTCCCCTTTCGTCCGGAGAATCGAAATGAACAATACCATACTCCTTTTGTCTTAAATACCGGGATGCCACAAGTTGCTCCAGAACGGTTCTATTTTCTACTTCTGCGACACCTAATAGTACCGGTGGATAGCCGATCTCCTCGTGACCGATCTGTGAGATCACTTTTCCAAGTTTCTTTATCTTTTGATCCAATCGTTTTGGATTCCAATTCTTAACAGATCCTACTGTGAAATCATCATCTAGGGTAGAAGGATCATTAGCGGTATCAAAAAGGTTTTCCAGATTGTAAAAGGCAATGGAGTACCGGTGATCCTGTTGGGGTGATTTTGAAAACATTCGGGAAGTATTTGAATCTAAAATAACAAAAATCCTGAACAAACTGTTTTGTACCTTTGCATGGAATATAGTATACTATGATTGAAGAGAAAGAATTTGAATATGAAAATTCGGTTATTATCGGACTTATTACCAAAGTCCAGGACGAGGAAAAGGCACATGAGTATCTAGACGAACTTGAGTTTTTGGCCTATACGGCCGGAGGTCAAGTGCTGAAACGATTTACACAAAAATTAGACACGCCTAATCCTAAAACCTTTATTGGAACCGGGAAGATGGAGGAGGTTCGTGCATTTATTGAAGAGCATGAAGTTACGACGGCTATTTTTGATGATGAATTATCTCCTGCACAACAAAAGAATATTGAACGGGTACTTCAATGTAAAATAATTGATAGAACGAACCTGATTCTGGACATTTTTGCACAACGTGCAAAAACCAGTTACGCAAGAACACAGGTCGAATTGGCGCAATATGAATATCTTTTGCCGCGCTTGGCAGGAATGTGGACTCACCTGGAACGACAAAGAGGGGGAATTGGAATGAGAGGTCCCGGGGAAACGGAAATTGAAACCGACCGCAGGATTGTTCGTGACCGAATTGCTTTACTGAAGAAGAAATTGGAAGGAATAGACAGGCAAATGGCGATTCAAAGAGGCAATAGAGGAGCCTTAGTGAGGGTGGCCCTAGTGGGGTATACCAATGTGGGAAAATCAACCTTGATGAATGTGATCAGTAAAAGTGAAGTATTTGCTGAAAATAAGCTATTTGCTACCTTGGATACTACGGTTAGAAAGGTGGTCATCGGGAATCTACCTTTTTTATTAAGTGATACGGTTGGATTTATAAGAAAACTGCCCACACAACTGGTCGAATCATTTAAAAGTACTTTAGATGAAGTAAGGGAAGCAGATCTTTTATTACATGTCGTGGATATTTCTCATGCTTCTTTTGAGAATCATATTGCTTCCGTCAATCAAATCTTGGATGAAATTGACAGTAAGGACAAGCCTACATTAATGGTATTCAATAAGATCGATGCCTATCATCCGGAAGAAATTGATGAAGATGATTTAATAACCGAAAAAACCATGGTCCACAATACGCTTGAAGACTGGCAGCAAACTTATATGGCTCGTACCAATGGAGATGCCATTTTCATTTCAGCTTTGAACAAGGACAACTTGGAAGAATTTAGAAGAATAGTTTATCAAAAAGTACGGGAAATTCACATTACGCGATTCCCGTATAACAATTTCCTGTATCCGGAATATATTGAAGAATAAAAAAAGCCTCCTATTTCAGGAGGCTTTTTTTTGAAGAAAAGTCTTCTTATTGAAACTTATAAGTCAAACCAATTCCCAATGCTTCGCGAATTTGGAATCCTTTTACGGCATTATCGTCATAGATCGCTTGGAAGGCTATGTTTGCACTGATATAGCCATTGATCTTCATGTTCAAGTTGGCAGTATAATCAATGTCCACATTTTGTGGATCTTCCAGATAGTTGGAATAAAGCGATAATATATTTTCCAGGGTTATATTGGTCATTACATCAAACTTGGCATAGGCATTTACAGCAAAACCCAATTCAAATTTCATGGTTTCATTCGCATCAACGCCAAAATAAGAATTGTTATCGTCCAATCTATTTCTTGGATCCAAAGGGTCTGTAAACTGTCCATCCACAAATATAAATTTCGCCGTTGCAGGAGCAAAGTTCACTTTGAGGTCATCACTTTTTTTCCAAAGCATACCGGGACCTAACAGGAGATAAGCAGGGGATAGGAATTTAGTGTTACGATCCCGATTGGTAATCGTAATGGTTTGTCCGGTACCCAGATCCACTTCTTCTTCCGTTTCCTCAAAACCGGAATCAAACTGAGTTTTGAAGTTCAACATCCCTGAGTAATACCAATGGCTTTCTGCCAATTGTTTACCAACCACAGAAAGAATTTCCAATCGGTCGTTGGTTTTTTGAATATTATCTTCCGATTTAATTTTGGAGGCACCGTAGTCTGCCAATAATTTGTTGTCCCAACTAATACCGTCCTTACGATAATTTAGATCATAGGAAAGATTAAGGTTTCCTGAGATATTGGTCACCCCCCCTCCTTGCCATTCCTCGTTAAAAGCAGCTTGATTGAACAGCAGCGAAAAATTACCGGCACTGGTCCATCCTTCTTTAGGGCCTTCTGGCGCGGGGTCGGCATCTTGTGCTTGTAACTGAATTGATAAAGCAATCACAGCAAAAAGTAAAACTAGTTTTTTCATTGTTGATTTTTTTAGTTCGGCAAAAATAAACTTTTTTTTAAATTGTGTAAGGCAAGACGAAGAAGGTCTGTGTTCTCCTGTAAATAAGGAATTATTTTTTCTTAAATAACGGCACAGAAGAACAGGCTTCTCCAAACATGATACTTTTTACAATGGGCTGTAATTTCTGTGCTAATAAGAGGTACGCATTTTCCGGAATAGGTTTGTGGGCACACCCCTTAATGATTATCGGCTTATCCGCATAGGAAGAGAATTCCATTCGATCGAGCAATTCTGAAAAAATAAGAGTTTCCATATCTTCCAACGTTCCAACAATTACTTTTTTTGTGACAGGGGAAAGCTTTATGGATACCAATAAATAGGCCCAAGCGGGAATAATGGCATCAGTACTGCAATACAAGGCAACGTAAGTGTCTTTGAATGGATCTGTGTCTAATTGTTGTAAGGAATCTCTAAATTCCTTTTCTTTTACGACCATACCTTGCCATAGCCACTGAGCTATATCAAGGGCAATTCGCTTTCCGTCCGGGTAGAAATCTTCCAGGTCGAAAGTGACCAGTGGGCTATTCGCAACTCTATTTACAATTTCGCCTTTCATTTAAAGCATTCCAAGCTCCAATTTAGCTTCTTCGCTCATCAACTCTTGGGTCCAGGGGGGATCAAAAGTAATTTCTACTTCTGCATCCTTTACCATTTTGATACTTTTTACTTTATCCTCTACCTCCATGGGTAAAGATTCTGCAACCGGGCAGTTCGGAGTGGTTAAGGTCATTAATATTTTTACTTCATGGTCCTCATTTACAAAAACATCGTAAATAAGACCCAATTCATAAATATCAACCGGAATTTCAGGGTCGTAAATTGTTTTTAGGACCTTGACTATTTTTTCACCTAGTTGCGTGGTATCGATTTTGGTTGTGCTCATTTTTTAGTTTTTTAGTTGTGCTTGAAACGCAACAGCATATAATTTCATTTGTTTGATCATTGAAACCAAACCATTGGCACGGGTCGGGGAAAGGTGTTCTTTCAATCCGATTTCATCAATGAAATTCATATCTGCCTTTATGATCTCTTCAGGTTTTTGGTTTGAAAATACTCGAATGAGTACGGCAATGATTCCCTTGGTAATAATGGCATCACTATCCGCTGTAAAAACAATGTCATTGTCTTTTAACTCGGCATTCAGCCACACTTTACTTTGACAACCTTTGATCAATTTGTCTTCCGATTTCAGTGCGGGGTCGATCAAAGGTAAAGATTTCCCAAGTTCGATAAGATGTTCATATTTATCCATCCAGTCGTCGAAAAGAGAAAATTCTTCTATCAATTCTTCTTGTAAAGATGCTATGCTCATTTTAATTCTCTGTATTATGCTCCTTTTTGGCGCTTAGCAAAACACCGCGATCTATTTTAGAATAAAGCGTCAATATTCCTTTTTCCAATGAATAGGAACCCGTTTGATCCAAGGACATCAGAAATACATTTTCCGTAGCCATAATGGGAGTTTCACAAGCCATTTCAGTGGAAGCAATTTCCGAAAAACTCAAAGCATATAGATCCAGGGTATAGGTTCCGAAAAATCGATTACATCCGGTACTCCCGTTCACTTTTTTCTCTAAGGTCGAAAAGGTGATGTTTGGCGCATTTTCAGCAATGTTATTTCCGGCGATTGAGGTAATAGTGTAGGTTCCGGATAATTGCACTTGTCCGGCAGTATCAATTACTTTTTTAGTCTCGTCACAACCGGCGATCATCAAGGAAAGGACAAGTATTGAAATTATATTTTTCATTATTCTGATGGTTTTTAGCATTCCAAGTTACCACAAAACTCTTTAGGTCATTTAAAAATCTGTTAACTCAACATGGATTTTGCCCTTTGTACGGCTTCCGTCAAACGATCTACTTCTTCTTTGGTATTGTAGAACGAAAAGGATGCACGCACCGTTCCGGGGATGTTATAAAAATCCATGATGGGCTGTGCACAATGATGTCCGGTTCTAACGGCAATACCTAATTTATCGACTATCGTGCCCACATCATACGGATGTATACCTTCCAAATTAAAGGAGATCACAGCTGTTTTGTTCTTTGAAGTGCCATAAATTTTCAGGCCTTCTATTTCCAGTAACCGCTGTGTCGCATAAATTAATAATGAATCCTCATAGTTCGCTATGGTTTCAAAGCCAATTTCATTCAAATAATCAATGGCCGCTCCAAAAGCTATTCCTCCGCAAATGTTAGGTGTTCCGGCTTCAAATTTATGGGGGAGTTCGGCATAGGTAGTTTTTTCAAAAGTAACTTCCTTGATCATTTCACCTCCACCTTGATAGGGTGGAAGTTTTTCTAACCATTCCTTCTTTCCGTAAAGCATTCCTACCCCGGTAGGACCACACATTTTATGCGCAGACGTAACATAAAAATCAACATTTAATTTTTGTAGATCCGGTCTGATATGTGCGCAAGATTGTGCCCCGTCTATCAAAACAGCCGCATTCATGGCATGTGCTTTTTCAATGATCTCTTCGATAGGATTAATAGTTCCTAAGGCGTTCGACACATGATTGACAAACACTAACTGCGTTTTGGGGGTCAATAACGTATCGTAATGGTCCATTCGTAATTCCCCCGATTCGTTCATGGGAATTACTTTCAGACTAGCTCCGGTTCTTTCGCACAACATTTGCCAAGGCACAATATTGGAGTGATGTTCCAGGGCGGAGACCAAGACCTCATCTCCTTTTTTGAGGATAGAGGCAAAACCATTGGCAACCAAATTAATTCCATGCGTGGTTCCTGAAGTGAAGATCACTTCTTCGGGCAAGGCAATATGGAAGTGCTGTTGTATTTTTCGACGTGCTTTTTCGTAGGCATCGGTTGCTTCTTGCGATAAGGTATGCACTCCGCGATGAATATTTGCATTGTAAAGAGAATAGTAGTCAACGATACAATCAATGACCGCTTGAGGTTTTTGAGATGTCGCGGCGTTGTCCAGATACACCAAAGGATACCCATTCACTTGTCGGTGTAGAATAGGAAAATCTTCGCGTATTTTTTGAACGTCGAAACTCACTTTACAAGGGTTTAGTAATAATTACAGATCAAATCCAAGGCTTACACCAATCTTTCGTGCAATAAGCCTGTTGATTCGTTTCTTTAATTCCGGAATTTTCACACTTTCCAATACATTGTTGGCAAAGGCATACATTAAAAGAGCACGGGCTTCTTTTTGTCCAATTCCTCGGGAACGTAGATAGAACAAGGCATCTTCATCTAACTGACCGATCGTACATCCGTGTGAACATTTTACATCGTCTGCAAAGATCTCTAATTGCGGTTTTGAATTGATGGTGGCTTTATCGCTGATCAAGATGTTGTTGTTCTGCTGAAAGGCATCCAATTTTTGTGCTTCACGTTCCACTAATATCTTTCCGTTGAATACCCCGGTCGAACTATCGTCGAATATTCCCTTGTAATCCTGATGACTTTCACAATTGGGGGCGATGTGGTGTACCAAAGTATTATGGTCTACGTGTTGTTTTTCTTCTAAAATGGTGATTCCTTTCAGAATGGAATTACAGTGCTCTCCCCATTGATAGAAATTCAGATTATTTCGGGTGAGCTTTCCTCCAAAGGAAAAGGTATGCAAGCTGCAAACGCTGTCCCTTTCTTGTTTGATATAAGTATTGTCGATCAAAGAAGCCTCAGGCAGGTCATTTTGGATCTTATAATAATCAACCATCGATCGTTTCTCGCAAAATAGCTCCGTCACGGCATTGGTTAGCACCGCATTGGTCGACAAACTTTGATGTCGTTCAATAATTTGAATGTGCGCATTTTCTCCAACGATAATAAGATTACGTGGTTGCAGCATCAAGGCTGCTTCTGAGCCAGTATAGAAATTTATGATCTCTACCGGTTTCTCAACTTCTTTATTTTTAGGGATAAAAATATAGGCTCCTTCTTTTGCAAATGCTGTATTCAAGGAAGTAAGACTGTCTTCTTTGACAACCTTATTGAAATAATTCTCTATGATCGGTTTGTATTTGTCCTTACTGAGTGCTGCAGAAAGCAAACAGATATCCATTCCTTCATGCGTGGTAGAGGAGAGGAAAGAACTGTAGATCCCGTCTACAAAGACAATCTTATAGGTGTCTATTTCGTGTAAGAAATATTTTTTAACATCCTTAAAATCGATGGCCGATTCTTGTTTTGGAAATACACTCAGATCTTCCTTCAGCAGCGAATTCAGTGAAGTATATTTCCAGGCTTCATCTTTTTTAGTCGGGAAACCTTTGACCTCAAAATTTTTGATGGCCGTATTCCGAAGATCATGAATGGGAGAGTCGTCTTCCAAATAATCTTCGAAGGCTAAAAATGATGATATTAGTTTTTCCTTTAAGTTCATGGATTATGCTTTTACTTCTTCTTTGATCCAGTCGTATCCTTTTTCTTCCAACTCGTAAGCAAGTTCTTTCGTCCCCGATTTTACGATCTTTCCATCCATGAGAACGTGAACGAAATCCGGAACGATATAGTCAAGAAGTCTTTGGTAGTGAGTGATCAATACCACCGCATTCTTTGGGTTTCTCAGTTTATTCACTCCATTAGCGACAATTTTCAATGCATCGATATCCAATCCGGAATCTGTTTCATCAAGGATCGCCAGTTTGGGTTCTAACATGGCGAGTTGGAAAATTTCATTACGTTTCTTTTCACCGCCCGAGAACCCTTCATTAAGGGAGCGGGATAAAAATTTACGATCGATCTCCAAAAGATCCGCTTTTTCTTTGATCATTTTCAGCATTTCACCGGCGGGCATATCTTTCAACCCTTTGGCTTTGCGTGTTTCGTTGATGGCCGTTTTAATGAAATTGGTCACCGTTACCCCTGGAATTTCAACGGGGTATTGAAATGACAAAAAGATACCCTTATGAGCCCTTTCTTCCGGAGCCATATCAATAATATCCTGACCGTCGAGTAAAATTTCTCCTTTTGTAACTTCAAAGTCTTCTTTTCCGGCGATGATGGAGGCAAAGGTGCTTTTACCGGAACCGTTAGGTCCCATGATCGCATGTACCTCTCCAGGATTTACATGAAAGTTAATTCCTTTTAAAATATCCTTGTCTTCAACACCGGCGTGCAAATTTTTAATGTCTAACATAATTAACTTTTCGATTCTTCAATTTTTATATCAGCTTCTACGGGAGTATTACCAATGGAAACGATTTCCTTAATGGTGATAATTTGTTCCCAAACTTGTTTTCCTTCGTCCAAAGCAGGATTTCTTTTCACGACTCCTTTTACCATTACCGGAACCATGTCATACTCTTCTTTTTTGATCGGTTCAATCATTTTTCCCAATTCTTCTGCCATATCATCTAAAGTGACGGCATAAATAAAAGAATTACCTTTTAACACGGCCCCGTCACTGGAATAGAAATATTCTCCCGAATAAAGCACGTATTTGGAATCCATTAACTTTGGAGTAGCTTCTTCTCCTTTTTCCGATGTTTCTCCTGAATTTTTACAAGAGGTCAGCATTAAGCTCAACAATACTGCGGAAATAACAATTAAATTTTTCATAATGGTTTTATTTTAACCTACAGATCCTTCCAGACTAATTTCAAGTAATTTTTGTGCTTCAACGGCGAATTCCATCGGAAGTTTATTCAAGACCTCCTTGCTGAACCCATTTACAATTAAAGCAATGGCTTTTTCAGTATTGATACCCCTTTGATTACAATAGAATATTTGATCCTCGCCGATCTTACTGGTGGTGGCTTCGTGTTCTATTTGAGCTGTTTTGTTGCTTACTTCTATGTAAGGGAAAGTATGAGCCCCACAATTATTCCCCATAAGAAGAGAGTCACATTGCGAAAAGTTACGGGCATTTTCGGCACGCGGACTTATCTTTACCAACCCTCTGTAGCTGTTTTGTGATCTACCGGCTGAAATTCCTTTTGAGATGATCGTGCTTCGAGTGTTCTTCCCTAAGTGGATCATTTTAGTTCCTGTATCGGCCTGCTGATAATTATTGGTTACCGCGATCGAATAAAATTCACCGATCGAATTATCCCCTTTCAATACGCAACTAGGATATTTCCAAGTAACTGCACTTCCGGTCTCAACTTGCGTCCAAGATATTTTCGCATTTTTCTCGCAAAGACCTCTTTTGGTGACAAAGTTGAACACGCCTCCTTTACCATCTTTTCCTCCGGGATACCAGTTTTGTACGGTAGAATATTTAATTTCAGCATTGTCCAAAGCGATCAATTCAACCACCGCCGCGTGTAATTGATTTTCATCACGCATAGGGGCAGTACACCCTTCCAGGTAACTTACGTAACTGCCTTCATCGGCAATGACCAAAGTTCGTTCGAATTGCCCGGTACCGGCCTGATTGATCCTGAAATAGGTAGAAAGTTCCATGGGGCAACGAACACCCTTGGGAATGTAGCAGAAAGAACCATCACTGAAAACGGCACTATTTAACGCAGCGTAAAAGTTGTCTTTTTGAGGAACAACACTGCCTATGTATTTTTTAACTAACTCCGGATGTTCTTTGATAGCTTCTGAAATAGAACAGAAGATAATTCCTTTTTTGGCCAAGGTAGATTTAAAAGTGGTTGCAACGGATACAGAATCCATGACAATGTCAACGGCAACCCCTGCTAATTTCTTTTGTTCATCGAGAGAGATGCCCAATTTGTTGAAGGTGTCCAAAAGTTCCGGATCTACTTCATCAAGACTATCATACTTAGCCTTTTTATTAGGTGCTGAATAATAGGATATATTTTGAAAATCAGGTTTTTTATAAGTAACGTTAGCCCACTCAGGCTCTTCCATTTGTTGCCATGATCGAAAAGCTTCAAGGCGCCAATCGGTCATCCATTGAGGTTCTTCCTTTTTAAGGGAAATGGCACGAACAATATCTTCATTAAGTCCAACAGGGAAGGTGTCCGATTCTATATCGGTATAAAACCCATATTCATATTCCTTCGTTTCGAGTTCTTTCTTTAGATCGTCTTCTGTAAATTTTCCCATTTCTTTTCAGCAATAATTAAAGTGAAAAACTTTCACCACACCCACAAGTTCTGTTCGCATTGGGGTTATTAAAAACAAATCCTTTTCCATTCAGACCTCCGCTGTATTCCAAGGTAGTTCCCACCAAATAAAGGAAGCTTTTTTTGTCAACGATGATCTTTACAAGATTGTCCACAAACATTTTATCTTCTTCGGAAAGCGTTGTATCAAATTTCAATTCATATGATAATCCGGAGCATCCTCCGCTCTTAACACCAACACGTACGAAATCAATTTCCGGACGAAACCCTTCTTCGCTCATCAATTGAGCAATTTTGGTTTTTGCAGTATCACTTACTTTAATCATTAATATAGATTTGTTCTAAATTAGGAGCAAATATACTTCAATTCCCTTGTTTTTCCATGGCAAAGGGTAATTTAAACATTATGATATTATAGATTTAAGTAATAATTAACACTACTGACAGAAGTTTTATCAATTGTGAAAATCGGGATTATTGATGAAACTTGGGTCAGAAAGGGAGAGCAAGAATGCTTTTAGATCTGCTTTCTCTTCCGGGGAAAGATGCACGCCTCCCTCTGAAACTTTCTTCATGAGCGGATCAATCGTTTCAGAATAGACGAGTCCCTCACTGTAATGGTCTATTACTTCGTCCAAAGTTTCAAATCGGCCATCGTGCATATAGGGTGCAGTGAATGCGAGATTTCGAAGTGACGGAGATTTGAAACTTCCATCATCACGAGGATCTCCGGTGGCTAGACTTCGACCGCGATCTGTAAAGAATTCATCCAATCCGTTGTTGTGAAAAATATTGTCAGTCCACAATGGATTTATAGGATTACCATGACAATGGAAACAATCTCCTTTGGTCTCATCCATAAAGACATTCAATCCATTTTCTTCTTGTGGAGTAAGTGGAACTTCACCTCTTAGGAATCTATCAAATTTAGAATCAGATGAAATAAGCGTACGTAAAAATTGCGCAATCGCTTTAGACACCAAGGTAGAATCTATTTGTGATGCGTTAAAGGCTTGTTCAAAAAGCAGGGGGTACTCGGGGTCATTTTCCAAAGATGCCACTGCGTTTGGCCAAGTATTGGCCATTTCAATAGGGTTGATTACGGGTTCTAATATTTGCGCTTCCAATGAAACGGACCGCCCGTCCCAAAAGAAGTTTTCATCAAAATTCCAAGCCAAATTCTGTAAAGGCATGGAATTTCTATTCCCTAAAGAACCGTCTATTCCAACGCTGAATCGCCTCGGATCGCTAAACGCATTTTCCGGTCGGTGGCAGTCAGCACAAGCTTGTGTATTATTCGCTGAAAGGATGGGGTCAAAAAATAGTTTCTTTCCCAAAGCAATCCCTTCTTCCGTTAATGGATTATCCATTGGCAGCACCGGAGGAAGGATATTGTCTGCAAATAACTGCGGGATATCCAAAGCAACAGGAGTAGCTGTGTACTCTCCTCCTCCGTCATCTTTATTACAGGCGACAAGAGAGAAGAAGAGTACACATAAAACTAATCCGGATTTCATTTTTTATATTTTATTGAGTTACAGCACCAAGACTAAAGACACCGCCGGCCCCATTTTCACTCATCATGATTTGTGCATCGTAATTGGGCATAAGCATGGTATATAATTGAGTTAGATCCCAAGTATTTGGGTTTTTAAACCATTCCGCCACATTCATTTTAATTTCTATTTGAGTGTTTTCTCCGATAGTAATCATCCCTAAATTTACATCAAAAGAGGTGTCGGTCAAAGTAATTGGACTGGTGGTATTGTCTGCCGCACGAATGGTATGGTATTGAAAATTAACCTCTACAGGGAAGGTTGTAGCCCCGGTATATTTTCCTTCCATACGCATATAGTGATAACCACCTCCTAGCAACATAGGGACATTCCATCCTCCATCTGCTGAATTTAAATCGGGATAATTCCCGGAGTTATCCTCGTCGTCAAAACCAAATGTGAACGACACGATATATTCACCCATGGGAAGGGCCACTGAAGGTGTAAAAGTCAGGTTTTGTCCCTCACGAACATCCACTAAATTATAATCTCCGGCGGTATAAACGTCTCCTGATGCATTGGTGAAAGTGATATCTGAAATAAGATAGACTAATTTGGATAAGGTTAATACTTCTCCGTGGGCATTGGTATATTCGGTTACATCAAAATCTGCATTTTGAATGGCACTACCATCCCAATCCTGTGTGAATGTAAAAGCCACAGTGGGATATTCGCAAGAACCGTCATCGGTAGTCGCAAGGGGGTTAAAGTTCAATGAATTTTCATCCATACATCCTGTGATCGGGTCAGATGAGTCGTCATTGTTATTACAGCTTACCATCGTTACAACGATACTCAGCAAGATTGCAATTTTTTTCATTTAGTGTTTTAGATTAAGTTGTTATTTTATTTTATAAACCAGAAGATCCTTAATACCTTTATTTAACGGAATATCACCGTTATTACTTTCTGTATTTCCCACGATAATAACCGATCCATCGGAAGTGTGTAAAGCCGCTTCTGAAAAGTCCAGACTTGAGCCGCCTAAACTTTTTTCGAAGAGCATTTCTCCACTGTCATCCACAATTATAAACCACGCATCATTTTCCCCCTTATTGAGGCTCACATCCAAATTGTTACTTCTCGATGATCCTGTGATAAGAAAATTCCCGTCGTTGATAGGAATGATGTCTTTGGCTGAGTCGAACTGACTCCCACCGAAGTTCTTTTCCCAAATTAAATTTCCATTGGGACTAATTTTGATCAGCCACATATCGGCATTACCATTGTTTTGAGAGACATCCTGGTCCAAACTTCGTGTATCACCTGCGATCAAGTAATTGCCGTCTGCCGTTGCTGTAATTCCATAGGCCACGTCAATTTCAACACCCCCATACGATTTTGTCCATTCTTTCACACCGGTGGCACTTACTTTGACCACCCAAAAATCGTAACTTCCTTTGCTATCCGTGATATCAAAATCGGCACTCTCTGAGGAACCGATCATTAAAAATCCGCTATCAGCAGTTTGGATCACATCATAGCTTCTGTCATTGTTGCTTCCTCCAAAATAACGTTTCCAAAAGAATGCTCCCTGGGCATCCATTTTAATGCCCCAATATTCACCCACTCCATGTGTGGTGCCATTGATACTTCTATCCTCATTCCCCTCTCCCTCGCTGGCAGAAACATCAAAATAACCGGTAACAAAAAGCTCTCCTTCTTTGGTTTCAATAACGGCATTGGCTTGATCGCTGCCGGGATAGCCAAAATTCTGACACCACATCTCGTTACCATTCGAATCGATCTTTAGCAACCAATAATCATGAAACCCACCATTGCTTCCGGGGAAGCAATTATCACTTCTGCTATATCCGGAAATCACATAACCTCCATCACTGGTTTTCGTAATTCCGGTTGCAAGTTCATCTTCAGCCCCGCCATATACTTTGTTCCACAAAATAGTGCCGTCTTTGGAAAGCTTTACTACCCAATAGTCGCTATCTGGAGCTGTTTTTATTCCGGAAAGTTCACCATCCGTGCTATACGTGGATCCAACAATAATATAGTTGCCATCATTGGCCTCTATAATATCTGTTGCTTGATCAATATCACTGCCACCGAAGGTTTTTACCCAGAGGAGTTCTCCTGTAAAAGACCCTAAAGGACCATCATCTGTTGTATCGTCAGTAGTGTCATCCGGAGGAGGATTATTAGGTGTTCCATCATCCTTGCTGCAAGCAGCAAGGATAAAAAAGAACAGGGTCGGCAATAAGAATAAGTAGGTTAAATTTCTTTTTTTCAGTAGCATTTGTCAAAATTTCTATTTCACTATCAATCGTTGTGTTGAATTTCCATTTACCGTTACTAGATATACTCCGGTCGTTAAATGCGAAATGTTTATAGTTTCTAATTGCGAATTATTGTAGTCGTTATTCAAGACCAATTGACCTAACATGTTTCGAACAATGATGTTGCTGATAGGAGCTTTATCTGAACGAACAGAAAAGTCTTGATCGGCCGGATTAGGCGCAATGGCGAATCCGTCCACAAAGTTGTCCGCGATCCCTAAAGATGAATCTTTTACAAGCGTAAAGCCGGTCTCCCCTGAGATCACAATATTTCCACTTTCAAAGAAAGGATATACATTCCAAGTTGCGTGGAAATTCGCATCATTGTTACTTGGGTAGGTATCAAAGTAACCAATTTCTTGTAAATTCTGATTGCTGATATCACTAATATCAATTACTCTCATTCCTCCACTGTAGTTGGCAAGATAAAATTTATCTCCCACCACATATCCGTTGTGGTCGATCGAGTTGATGTTTCCAAAGTATTGGAAGAAGTAGAACGGGCTGTCCAGATTTTCGACATTAGCAACGATCGTACGGGTTCCAAAACCAAAATCCAATTCATCCAATTCATCCCCGATGATAAAATAATTACGATCTTCTGTCAACCATCCTTGGTGTGTATAACCTACACTTCCGTAGTTAATGGTTGAGATAAGTTGTGGGTTGTTTTTGTTGGTTACATTTACAATAACCACTTGATCTTCATTGCTTCCAAAGTAGATCTCTTGCCCGGTATAATCCGCATCCGGGCCATCGTAGATAATTACCTGAGCGTCATGCGTATAACCGCTTGCATCATATCCTCCGGCCGGAGTTGGATTCAATGGATCTGAAATATCGATAAAATGAGCTCCTCCGTTAAAGGTGCCGGTTCCTACCGCATAAGCAAATCCGGTTGCCTCGTTGATCACAATATTATGCGCATTACCAAAACCGTTATAGTGAGCATCTTCCGTAAATGTTTCGGGAGGATTTGCCACGTTTCTCAATCGAGTGAGATCGAATACTTGCATGCCGTGATTTCCTGCTTCACTCACCACAAAAGCGTAGTTGTTGTATACCTTTATATCTCTCCAAATACTCGGACTAGTATGGGTAGGTAGTTTTCCTAAATAAACGACATTCACAGGGTCGGAAATATCAATAAACGCAGTTCCGTTATCCAACCCGACCAATGCGTATTCCTTGCCGTCTTGAGGATCGGTCCAGCCCCAAGAATCATTTCCGTCAGCTGCATTCATTTGGGCTAAAAATAATTTAGCTTGTAGATCATAACCATTACATGGGTAGCCGTTTGCCATACCTCCAACACAAGGCGCTTGTGCCATTAGGGTGATTCCGAATAATAAGGAGAAAATTGTGGTAATTTTTTTCATTTGATATGTTTTTTGATTGTGTGATTTAAAACACCAACGTTAAAACAGGAATTTTAGTTTGTTTAACGTTGGTATTTATTTAATTTATTTTGATTCTTATTAATTAATAATAATTTTTTTGGTGATTTGATTATTGAGTCGCATAAAATAGATTCCTTGTGCCATATTGGACACATTAACAGAAACCTCTTTTTGATTGACTTGAGTCATTTCCAATAGTTGTTTTCCGGAGATATCTAAAAGTTGAATAGATTCTATGTTCACCTTTTTAGAACTGATGGTTAACGTATTACTTGCCGGATTTGGAAAAATAGAGAGACCCTGTGCTAAAATGTCGGCAATCCCTAATTCTTCTATGACGGTTAATTCAAAAGAACAACTTCCGGTATTACCTTCATCATCAACCGATTCAAAGGTAATGGTATAGGTGCCAAGGGTAAGTTCCGTTCCCGGAGCCGGATCTTGACTAATATCTAAAGGAGAAGTGCAATTATCCACGGCAGTCACATCGCCATTCAGAACATAATCAGGCAATGTATAATAGGATTGCCCGGCATCGTACTCAATCGTTTCATCTGCATAACAACTAAAAACAGGACCTGAAACATCTTCAACCGTTACTTCAGCCGTACAAGTATCTGTGTTGCCCGAAGGATCTGTAACGGTAAGTGTCACTGTGATAACGCTTCCGATGTCGCTACAATCAAAGGTGTTGGGAGTAACGGATAGGCTAAAGAATCCGCTATTATCTGAGGATCCCCCATCTACATCCTCTCCTGAGATCACAACTTGGCCGTTTTGGTCTAGCGTGGCTGTATAATTCTGACAAGCGGCTATAGGATCTTCCGTATCTACTAAAGACGACTTCACTAAGAAAAATCCACCGCTTCGGTCGTTAATCATGATGTTTCCGCTTCCAAAGAAAGGATACACATTCCAGACGCCGCTATAATTTGCATTGTTGTTAGAGGTAAAGGTATCAAAATAGCCAACCTCAGCCATATTGCCGTTGGCAATATCGGACAGATCAATCTCTCTAAATCCGGCAGAATAATTTGCTAAATAATATTTTGACCCAACAACATATCCGTTGTGGTCGATGGCAGGAGTGGTTCCGAAAAATTCAGAATGCGGCAACGGATTGTCTAGATCGGTTACATCAAAAACCACAGTACGGGTATTGAATCCCCAATCGCTTTCATCAAATTCATCTCCGATAAGCGCGTAGGTTTGATCTTCCGTAAACCATCCTTGGTGCGTATATCCGGAATTCGGGTAATTAATTGTCGAAATCCCCTGAGGATTATTTTTATCGGTCACATCCACTAAGGCAACCACCTGTTCGCTGCCATTACTGCTTAACATGATTTCATGCCCTGCGTAATCGGGATCGGGCCCGTTATAAATAACAACCTGAGCATCGTGGATATATCCATCCGTTCCATATCCTCCGGCGGCAACAGGATTCAAAGGGTTTTGAATGTTCACGAAGTGTGCGCCACCTCCAAAGGTATTAGTGCCTACACCGTAAGCATATCCGGTATCTTCATTGATCACAATATTATGAGCACTGCCAAAGCCATTATAATGAGCATCTTCCGTAAATGTTACCGGGGGATTGACCACATTTCTTAAACGGGTCAGGTCAAAAACCTGCATTCCATGACCACCGGCCTCACTAACCACAAAAGCATAATTGTTGTATACCTTTATATCACGCCAAACGGTTGAACCGGTATGGGTGGGTAATTTTCCTAAATAGACCGGGTTTACGGGGTCATCAATAGCAATAAAAGCCGTTCCGTCCTCCAGACCCATTAAAACGTATTCCTTTCCATCCAGGGGATCCGTCCAGCCCCAAGAATCGTTGGCTCCTGTGGTATTAAAGGTTGTCAAGGGAAGATGGGATTGTAAATCGTATCCACTGCATGGATATCCGTCGGCCATTCCTCCGACACATGGGGTTTGTGCTATTGATAACAGAGGTGTCACCAACAACACAGCAAATAATGATTTCAACATAATGATAGAGTTAGGTTCTCTTAAAAAAAGAAGAATAATGTTATAAACAATTTTTTGTGTGTCCAAAACTAACAAAATATTGTCAACTATACTGTTAAGACCTTACTATTATTGTCTTATTAGAAGTATTTTTTAGAAAAATGAGATTTTATTGTGAATATTTTAAAGATATACGGATCAGCACTTTAGTAGATGAACGGAAAATGTACCTTTGCAAACTAAAATAAATTGATGTTATGTTAGAAGATAAAAACGAGGGAAAAACGAGTATTTCAGATTTAGGCGAATTTGGCTTGATCGAACATCTTACCGGACATTTTAAATTGTATCAGAATTCTAGCATAAAAGGAGTGGGAGATGATGCCGCCGTTATTTCAGGGGATAGTAAACAACTGAATGTGGTAACGACCGATTTATTAGTGGAAGGAGTGCATTTTGATTTAGGCTATATGCCGTTAAAGCACCTGGGTTATAAAGCGGTGATGGTGAACTTGAGCGACGTGTATGCGATGAATGCTGAAGCCGCACAAATTACAGTTTCCATTGCAGTTTCCAACAGATTTCCTGTGGAAGCATTGGAAGAACTTTATGCCGGAATTAAAACGGCCTGTGATCTATATAGAATTGACTTGATAGGTGGTGATACTACTTCCTCCAGATCGGGATTAATTATTAGCATCACGGCATTAGGGCGAGCCAACAAAAATGAACTGGTTTATCGTTCCGGGGCAAAGGAAAGTGACTTATTGGTAGTGTCCGGGGATATTGGTGCGGCCTACCTAGGATTGCAAGTCTTAGAGCGGGAAAGACAAGTTTTTCAGGTGAATCCAAACGCTCAACCCGACCTGGAACCCTATTCCTACTTAGTGGAACGACAATTAAAACCGGAAGCGCGCAAGGATATTGTGCAACTATTGAAAGAGCTTAAGGTAAAACCTACTTCCATGATAGACATCAGCGACGGTTTGTCATCTGAAATTATTCATCTCTGTAAAGCTTCCAATGTTGGCTGCCAATTGTTTGAAGATAAAATCCCATTAGACCCGCAAGTGATCAGCACCTGTGAAGAATTTAATCTCGACAGCACCACGATTGCCTTGAGTGGAGGGGAGGACTATGAGTTGTTATTTACTATCGGTATAGATGATTATCCCAAAATTAAGGGTAATCCTAATTTAACGGTCATTGGTCATATGACCCAAGAAAAGGAGGGTATCCATCTCGTGACCCGAGCCGACACAAAAATTCCGATCATCGCAAGAGGATGGAATTCATTTCCAGAGTAAAATCGATACGTAGTTATTAGGCGGCAGTATAGCGCCTTCTGGTTTTCTTTTCGAAAAAAGAGGCCAAAGTGGCATTGATCTCTTTGTTCTTTAAGGTAAGTATTTCCAAAGTTCCCGAAAAATTGTCAGTCACCTCTTGACCACAATGCCTACAACGGTATTCATTGATATGATTGGTAACTTTTCGAGTTACGTTAAATTGATGGCCAAATGTACTGCAAACGACACCAGAAAAGGAGAACAGCGGAGTTGAGGCGTTGCTTTTCATAATATTCTCGATTTTGGTTTTGTTAAATATATATAAAAATATTTATTAAAATCGATTAAAGGTAAAAAAAATCGATGAAAAGCAAAAATTTAACAATTTCGTCCTGATTTTCTAACCAACTCATATGACTTCCTTCCACGGTTTTAAAGTGGGATTCGGTTTCAAGGGCGAGAAGTTTACATTGAGAGAAAGGAACAATAGGATCTTTTGTTCCGGCCACCACCCATTTTTTACCCCCAAAGTTTTTTAATAGCGCAGTTCTATCCACACGATCCCTCATCCCGCGAATATTCGCCATAATGCCTTCCGTAGAAAAAGAATAGGCCTCCTTTTTTAAAGCTTCTATTGCTGAAGGGAAAAGTAAACGCGTCTCTTCAGAAAATAAATTTGCGATTGCCATTCCAATGAATAACTTCTTTTCTGATTGAATTAAACGAAGCGCGCGATCACGATTTTCTTTACGTTCTATACTATCGCTTAAGGGCGTAGAGTTAAGCAGAACCAAGGTGTCGACTGCATGGGGATAGCTTTCAGCAAAGGCCAGCGCCACATAACCACCCATAGAGTGCCCCACTAATTTACAGGTAGCTATATTTAAATGCGTCAATAATTCATACAAGACTTCCGCCATCAGTTCCATTGAATGAATTTCCGAGAGGTTACCACTCTTACCATGCCCGGGAAGATCCATACATATAATAGTATATTTTTCTTTCAAGTCCGGAATGAGCTCTTTCCAAATGGTCGAACTTTCCAAAAAGCCATGAAGCAGCACCAGCGCCGGACCTGAACCTGTGGACTTATAAAAAATAGGAGTGTTGTTAAAGTAGTAGTTCATTTTTTTATCTTCATGGCAAATATCCACCTTTGAAATACACCAAACAAACCTTAGTCACGGCTTTCGCCCTTTTCTCACTATTTTTTGGCGCCGGAAATCTTATTCTGCCTCCTTTTTTAGGGTATCAATCAGGAAATGATTGGTATTGGGTTACCCTTGGTTTTGCTTGTTCTGCGGTAATTATTCCAATTTTGGCCATTTATGGGTATGCGCGTATTCAAGGCTCTTTGATAGATTTTGCTAAGAATATGGGTCCAAAATGGGCATACTTGTATGCCCTTATCATATATCTGATAGCGGTAGCTCTTCCGGCACCGCGAACAGCTTCCGTAACCTATGAAATGGCGGTGGCCCCTTATGGTACATTACCGTCCTGGTTGAGCTGTACACTATATTTCGCACTGGTATTGGTTTTTGTGCTCAATCGTTCCAAAATTTTAAATTTGATCGGAAAGTATTTAACGCCACTTATTGTGCTGCTCTTACTGGTGGTTATCGTCCTTGGTCTTGGAATGGATCAGCTATCAGGTCCGCCCAGTACATTCCATAATAATTGGGTCTCCGGTTTTCTGGAAGGATACCAAACCTTCGATGCCATTGGCGGAGTAGTGGTTGGTGGGGTATTGGTGATATCCTTAGGACTGCAAGGAGATCTGTCGTACGATAAAAAACGCTCGATCATTGGAAAAGCCGGACTATGGGCCGGGATCGGACTTTTTTCAATTTATGGCGGACTTATCGCCTTAGGAGCACATTTTGGAGCGACCTCTATGACCACCAGAACCGAATTGCTTACATTTTTAAGCAACACGACTCTTGGTGCGATGGGGGCCATATTCCTATCTATTTTAGTGGCCCTCGCTTGTTTTACTACCGCGGTTGGAATTATTACAGGAACCGCCGACTTTGTCAAAGAGATCTCCGGAAACTCAAAACTGGCTTATACGCTATCCGCTGTGATATCCTCTGTCATTGGCGGGCTGATCGGACATTTTCAAGTACAAATGATCATCGATATTGCCCTCCCGGTCCTTATGTTTATTTACCCTATTACGATCGTATTGATTCTGTTGAACGCGCTTCCAAAGAAATATGGATCGAAAGAAACCTTTCAATGGGTGTGCGGAATCACGTTTCTTTTTAGCCTTCCCGATTCTTTCAGTTTTTTAATGGAAAATGAATGGCTTTCACAACTGAAAAAAGGGATCCCATTTGGTGAACAAAATTTAGGTTGGTTTTTGCCTGCATTGGTCACTTTTTTTGTAGTTCACCTTTTGCGAAAAAAGCATGAGATTAACACTCCGCTGGAAGAAAATTGACGTTTTTTGACGTTTTTGTACATTTTTCTAAAAAAACGAAAACGATGTAGTCCTTTTTTTGAGAAAAATTCAAGTCGTTCCGAGGGCTTTTTTTTTGAATTATTGACACAATTAGCGGCAAATTTTTTTCAAGTCCGCAATAAAGTGAACGGTTCATTGATAAATCCCTAAAAGCCTGATTTTTTAGCACTTAAAGGTTTGTAGAAGTATTTTTGTGTTCTAAATTTGAAGAAGAATTTTAAATTTGAAAATCATGGCTATTACAAAGCAATATTTAAAGAGCAAGCCGGTATGCAAAGTAACTTTTACGGTACCTGCTGAAGAGGCTAAAGATGTAAAATTAGTAGGAACCTTTAACGGTTGGAATGGAAAGAAATCTCCATTGAAAAAACTAAAAAATGGAACCTTTAAAGCGACATTGGATTTAGAAAAGGACCAATCATACGAATTCCGTTATTTGGTTGATGGAAATTACATCAACGAAGAACAGGCAGATGCCTTTGCATGGAATGATTATGCAGGTGCGGAAAACAGTGTTTTACACGTATAGTTTTAGCTTCTTAAAAATTCAAAAGCCCGCATTTGCGGGCTTTTTTTATGCATTCATCAAAGCTTCAATTTCATCGGCTTCTATAGGGATGTTCTTCATAAGATTGAATGGTTCGCCCTGCGGCTGAATGACAACATCATCTTCCAAACGAATACCAAATCCTTCTTCAGGAATATAAATTCCGGGTTCTACCGTAAAGACCATATTAGCCGTCATGGGTTCCCATAAGATACCATAATCATGCGTGTCCAATCCCATGTGATGACTTGTGCCGTGCATGAAATATTTTTTATAGGCAGGCCAATCCGGATTTTCATTCTGAACATCTGCCTTATCAAGTAATCCAAGACCTATTAGTTCCGAGGTCATTAATTTACCCACTTCAACATGATAGGCTTTCCAATCAGCGCCGGGGACCAATAATTTTGTAGCGTCATTCTTCACTCGAAGAACCGCATGGTACACTTCTTTTTGTCGCTTGGTAAATGTGCCATTCACCGGAATAGTTCGGGTCATATCACTGCTATAATTGGCATACTCTGCTCCTACGTCCAGTAAGAGGAGGTCCCCCTTTTTACAGGGTTGATTGTTCTCTATATAATGTAACACATTGGCGTTGTTCCCGCTGGCGATGATGGGAGTGTAGGCAAATCCTTTGGAACGATTCCGAATGAACTCGTGAATGAACTCGGCCTCAACCTCATATTCCCAAACACCCGGTTTTACAAAATTCAGGATTCGGCGAAACCCTTTTTCGGTAATGTTACAAGCGTTTTGGATCAAATCGATCTCTATGGGATCCTTTTCGGAACGAAGGCGTTGTAAAATAGGATTGCTCTTTGCCCATTGATGGGCCGGAAATTGTTTCTTGGTTTTTTGAATGAAACGATCTTCACGTGTTTCTGTCTCAACGCTCTGACGATAATGTTCATTGGTATTGAAATAGATCATTTCCGATTGTGTCATCATTTGAAAGAAGATCTTATCAAATTCACTTAACCAATATACCGTCTTTATACCACTGACTTCAAGGGCTCTTTCTTTCGTTAACTTTTCTCCTTCCCATATGGCAATATGTGCATTGGTCTCTCTGAGAAAAAGTACTTCCCGTTGCTTTTCGTCAGCAGCATCCGGGAATAACACCAATATGCTTTCTTCCTGGTCCACCCCGCTTAAATATAAAATATCCCGGTGTTGATTGAATGGCAGGGTTGTATCGGCACTCACAGGGTAAATATCATTGCTGTTAAACACAGCAATACTTTTTGGCCGCATTTGAGCCACAAAGTTTTTGCGATTTTTGATGTACAAATTTCGATCGACAGGAAGGTATTTCATAATAGGAATGTTTACAATTAGAACACTATAAAATTACGGAAATGACTTTTGAAAACAGCAGCCAAATGGCGTTAAATACAATTTTTTCGAATTCTACTCATATGTCGGGAAGAGATTCCTAAAAAAGAGGATAAATAGCGAAGTGGAACCTGACGTTTTAGATCGGGGGTCATTGAGCATTATTTAATATTCCCGAAATTACACAACTAAATTTAGGCAGGCCCTTAAACTTCAACGAAATATTTTGCTGTATTTTCGGGATTCTGTACTTTTCAAAACTCAAAACCCTCCAAAATGAAAAATTTACTTTCTATTTGCGCTCTATTCATTTCTGTTTCTTTATTTGCTCAGCAACCGGCAACTTCTGCGAGTGATGTGGAAAAAGCGCTTCAGGAAAAAGAACAACTCACCACCGGTTCATTAGTCAAAAATCTACCTTTTCGAAGCATTGGTCCTTCAGTCATGAGTGGCCGGGTAGCGGATCTGGCTGTAAATCCTGATCATCCCACAGAATTTTATGTAGGTTATGCCAGCGGAGGAGTTTGGCATACAAAAAATAATGGGATCAGTTTTGAACCTATTTTAGATAACAGCCCTACTCAAAATGTGGGAAGTCTGGCGGTTGATTGGAAAAATCACACAATTTGGGTGGGAACCGGAGAAGTGAATGCTTCTCGTTCTTCCTATGCAGGAATAGGATTGTTAAAAAGCAGCGATAATGGAAAGACTTGGGAAAATGTCGGACTAAAAGATTCGCATCACATCAGTAGAATATTAATTAATCCGTCCAATCCTGATGAAATGGTGGTAGGTGTTTTGGGGCATTTGTATTCGAAAAATGAAGAGCGGGGAATATTCAAAACCCTTGATGGAGGAAAGACATGGAGCAAGACACTTTATATAAATGACGAGTCCGGAATTATTGAAATAGATGTTCATCCAAAGAACTTTGATATCATGTACGCCTCTTCATGGGATAAGGATCGAAAGGCTTGGAATTTTAGAGGGAATGGACCCGGAAGTGCGATTTATAAAAGTACCGACGCAGGAAATTCATGGACGAAGATCACTACGCCGGAAAGTGGCTTCCCCACAGGTGAAGGGGTAGGAAGAATCGGTTTGGCGGTTTTCGATGACCAAACAGTTTATGCTGTTCTCGATAACCAGTTTTTCAGAAAGGCAGATGACAAGAAGTCGGATGACAGCCTCACCAAAGATAATTTCAAGTCGATGTCATTGGAGCAATTCATGGCACTAGATAATTCTGAACTGGAAAAATTTCTTCGGAACAATAACTTTCAGAAAAAATATACCGCCGAAAGTGTCAAGGATATGATTCGTTCGGAAAAAGCGAAACCCATTGATCTGGCTAAGTATCTTGAGGATGCGAACACCTTGCTTTTTGATACCCCGGTAATTGGTGCCGAGGTCTTTAAAAGCATCGATGGGGGAAAATCATGGAATAAAACGCATGAAGGTTACCTCGACGGTCTTTACTATTCCTACGGGTATTACTTCGGAAAAATACACGTAGATCCCTCTAATTCGGAAGGTATTTATATCTATGGATTACCCATTTTGACTTCGAAGGACGGAGGAAAAACATTTGTCTCCCTGGACGCAGAAAATGTGCATGGAGATCATCATGCGCTTTGGATCAACCCAAAAATGCCGGGACATTTGATCAATGGGAATGATGGTGGTGTTAATATTAGTTATGACGATGGGGCCCATTGGACGAAATGCAATACACCCACCGTTGGGCAATTTTATGCAGTCACTGTCGATAACGCGAAACCTTATAATGTATATGGTGGATTACAAGACAACGGCGTTTGGAAAGGGTCGAGTGACACAGAAGAAAATGTCTATTGGTACCAATCGGGACAATACCCTTATAAAATGATCATGGGAGGAGACGGTATGCAAGTACAAGTGGATAACCGAAATAATAATATTGTCTATACGGGCTATCAGTTTGGAAATTATTATCGATTAAATCTTGAAACTGATGAGAACACTTATATCCAACCGATTCATGAATTAGGAGAAAACCCCTATCGATTCAATTGGCAAAGTCCTATTTTATTGAGTTCACACAATCAGGATATCCTATATTTTGGAGGAAATAAGTTGATGCGAAGTATGAATCAAGGGAATGATTGGCAAGCCATCTCTCCAGATTTGACGGCAGGAGGAAAAGCAGGAAATGTCTCCTATGGAACACTAACCACAATCAGTGAATCTCCTTTTCAGTTTGGATTGATCTATACCGGGAGCGACGACGGAAAGGTGTTTGTCACACAAAATTCCGGAGGCAATTGGCAAGAGATCTCTGCGACCCTTCCAAAGGAATTGTGGGTGAGCAGAGTGGTGGCTTCGAGCCATGAAAAGTCACGTGTTTATGTTTCTTTGAATGGGTACCGCTGGGATGATTTTAAACCTTATCTCTATATAAGTGATGATTTTGGAACTTCTTGGAAATCCATTGCCGCGAATCTTCCTTTCTCATCGGTAAATGTGATCAAAGAAGATCCGGCAAATGAAGATGTACTTTACTTGGGTACCGATAATGGGGTGTATGTAACCCTGGATCGCGGAGCAAGTTGGCAGCCGTTTTCAAAGAATCTACCCAATGTTGCTTTTCATGATCTGGTCGTTCAGCCGGAAGCAAAGGAATTGGTATTAGGGACACACGGAAGATCTATTTTTATTGGGGATATTTCCTTGCTGCAGCAGCTCTCTAAAAAGAATATGAACGAAGTAGTGCTGAATACTATCGATCCCATTCAAGCTTCGAGAAGGTGGGGAAGATCGTCCAGTAAATGGGATAAGCCATATGAACCTACACTGGTTACACAGTTTTATAGTCCTCAAAGCGGGAAGGCAATGATTAGAATTCTATCGGAAGACGGGAAAGAACTAAATCAATGGGAAATCGATGCAACCAAAGGGATCAATCTGTCAACCTGCGATTTGACACTTTCTGAGAAGGGAACGAAAAACATGGAAAAGGCAGCGGTGAAAATTTCCAAAGCAGAAAATGGGAAGCAATATCTCCCAAAAGGAATGTATCAGATGGAAGTAACCGTTGGCGGTGAAAAAGGGGTTCAGCCCTTCGAAGTGAAATAACCCTTAAATTTGTTTAAAATAGTTCTAAATTTTCTTTAAAAGAAATACCAAAGTTTGGCAATCATTATATTGAGCCGTACTTTTGTCTGTCAAAATTTTGAAAACGAAAACTATGGGATTACTCTCCTCTTCTATTGCCAGAAAGATTGCAATGGCTCTTTCAGGCTTGTTTTTGGTCTTTTTCTTAGCAATGCACGTTACAATTAATTTCACATCGGTCTGTTCTGCCGATACCTTTAACAGTTTGTCCCATTTTATGGGCACTAATGGATTGGTACAAGTGATTTTACAACCGGTATTGATCCTGGGGGTGGTATTCCATTTTGTGATGGGCTTTGTACTTGAAATCCAAAATCGAAATGCGCGTGTAGTAAAATATGCCTCTTATAAAGGTGGGGCCGGTGCCTCATGGGCATCTAGAAATATGATTATTTCCGGACTCGTCATCTTGGCATTTTTAGGGGTGCATTTCTACGACTTCTGGATCCCTGAAATAATGCATAAATACATTCAGTCAAACCCTGAAGATCCTACTCGCTATTATGCGGAAACGGTTCATAAATTTGAAAGCCCCGTGCGAGTTGGCATCTATGTGTTGTCTTTTGTTTTATTGGCGGTGCATTTATGGCATGGCTTTGCTTCTTCCTTTCAGAGTGTTGGATTTAACAATAAATATTCGAGAGCATTGAATGGCTTCACCAAGGCCTATGCAATTTTGATCCCATTGGGGTTCATCTTTATAGCGCTCTATCATCATTTTAATCAATTACCCCACTAAAAGCGATCCATATGTCATTAGATTCCAAGTTACCCAAAGGACCCTTAGCCGATAAGTGGACAAAACATAAAAACGATATCAATCTGGTAAACCCGGCGAACAAACGTAATATTGACGTTATTGTAGTAGGAACCGGACTTGCCGGCGGAAGTGCGGCTTCTACTTTAGCAGAATTGGGTTATAACGTGAAAACTTTTTGTTACCAAGATTCCCCAAGAAGAGCACACTCGATTGCTGCGCAAGGGGGGATCAATGCTGCCAAGAACTATCAGGGAGATGGTGATTCTACTTATCGACTTTTCTACGACACGATTAAAGGGGGAGATTACCGTTCTCGTGAGGAAAATGTATACCGACTGGCTGAGGTCTCTGCCAATATCATTGACCAATGCGTTGCGCAGGGGGTGCCTTTCGCTCGTGAATATGGAGGATTACTCGACAACCGTTCTTTTGGAGGAGTGTTGGTTTCAAGAACTTTCTATGCCAAAGGGCAAACCGGACAGCAATTGTTGTTGGGAGCCTATTCGGCCATGAATCGACAGATCAACCGCGGTAAAATAAAACCTTACAACCGACATGAAATGTTGGATCTGGTGATCGTAGATGGTAAGGCAAGAGGGATCATCGCTCGTGATCTGGTCACCGGAGAATTAGAGCGTCATTCCGCGCATGCGGTTGTCATTGCTACCGGAGGATATGGAAACGTATTTTTCTTATCCACCAATGCAATGGGAAGTAACGTTACAGCTTCTTGGAAGATTCATAAGAAAGGAGCCTTCTTTGCCAACCCATGCTATACACAAATACACCCTACTTGTATACCTGTTTCCGGGGATCATCAATCCAAACTAACGCTCATGTCGGAATCACTTCGGAACGATGGACGTATTTGGGTGCCTAAGAAATTGGAAGATGCAAAAGCCATTCGGGAGGGGAAATTAAAACCCACCGAAATAGCCGAGGAGAACCGCGATTACTATTTAGAGCGACGTTATCCTTCTTTTGGAAACTTAGTGCCCAGGGACGTGGCTTCTCGGGCGGCAAAAGAACGTTGTGACGCAGGATTTGGTGTGAACAAAACGGGAGAGGCCGTTTATTTGGACTTCTCCGCGGCCATTATGAGATACGGGAACGAGCAAGCCGTGATTCAACATATAAAAGACCCATCTCAGGACACTGTAAGAGAATTAGGAGAAAAGGTGATTGAAAATAAGTATGGAAATCTCTTCCAGATGTATGAAAAGATCGTAGACCAAAACCCGTATAAAACACCCATGATGATTTACCCGGCTGTACACTATACCATGGGAGGTGTTTGGGTGGATTATAATTTAATGACCACCATCCCGGGATGTTACTCGGCGGGAGAAGCTAATTTCAGCGACCATGGCGCCAACCGATTAGGAGCAAGTGCTTTGATGCAAGGATTAGCAGACGGGTATTTCGTGTTGCCCTATACCATTGGGGATTATCTTTCCAAAGATATCCGAACCGGAAAAATTTCAACCGATCTCCCCGAATTTGTAGAGGCTGAAAATAATATTAAAGCCACCTTGGAACATTTGGTCAATAACAAAGGAACCAAGAGTGTGGATCATTTTCATAAGCGCCTCGGAAAAATAATGTGGAACAAATGTGGTATGTCCCGTAATGAAAAGGAATTGAAAGAAGCTATTTCAGAAATAAAAGCGTTACGTCAGGAATTTTGGAAAGAAGTAAAAGTGCCGGGAAGCATGTTCGAAATGAATCAAGAATTAGAAAAGGCAGTTCGCGTAGCCGATTTCTTGGAATTGGGAGAATTGTTTGCGAAAGATGCTTTGCATCGCAACGAATCTTGCGGAGGACACTTTAGAGAAGAATACCAAACACCGGAAGGGGAAGCCCTTAGAGATGATGAGAATTTTATGTATGTGGCGGCATGGGAATACAAAGGAGAGCCAAGCGATGCCGTTTTGCATAAGGAAGAATTGAATTACGAAAACATTGAAGTAAAAACTCGTTCATACAAATAGATCATGAAGTTAACGTTAAAAATTTGGAGACAACAGAATGCCCAGGCGAAAGGGAGCATGAAGACCTATGCCATTGATGGTGTTGACGGAGACATGTCCTTTTTGGAAATGTTGGATGTGTTGAACGATCAACTTATCGAAAAAGGGGAGGACCCTGTTGTTTTTGACCACGATTGTCGTGAAGGGATCTGTGGGTCCTGCTCTTTGCAGATCAATGGAGAACCTCATGGTCCTGATCGTTTGGTCACCACCTGTCAGTTACATATGCGAAAATTTAATGACGGCGATACCATCGTTATCGAACCATTCCGCGCCAAGTCCTTTCCTGTTATCAAGGATCTGATGGTAGACAGAAGTGCTTTCGATCGAATTCAGCAGGCAGGGGGATATATCTCGGTGAATACTTCGGGGAATACGATCGATGCGAACACCATTCCCATTGCAAAAGATGCCGCCGATGAATCGTTTAACGCCGCGACTTGTATTGGTTGTGGCGCTTGTGTGGCAGCTTGTAAAAATGCCAGCGCCATGCTATTCACTTCTGCAAAAGTAAGTCAGTTTGCGCTACTTCCTCAAGGACGAATTGAAGCTACCCGTCGAGTTTTGAATATGGTGGAACAAATGGATAAGGAAGGGTTTGGAAACTGTACCAATACCGGAGCTTGCGAAGTGGAATGTCCTAAAGGAATTTCTTTGGAAAATATAGCACGGATGAATCGAGAGTATTTGTTTGCAAGTTTAAAAGGCTAAGTGAATAGTATTGATAACTATCTTCTTAAAATCCCGAGCATCCGCTTGGGATTTTTTATTTTTAAGGGATGAAACTAACTTCTAAGCTCCCGAATGTAGGAACCACCATTTTTACGGTCATGAGTAAAATGGCAGCCGATCATTGCGCTTTGAACCTTTCCCAAGGCTTCCCAAATTTTGAGTGTGATCCCTTGTTGATACAGGAAGTGGATAAAGCGTTGCGGTCCGGTTATAACCAATACGCCCCCATGCAAGGCGATATTCGATTAAGGGAAATGATCGCTGATAAAGTGCAAAATTTATATGGAAAGCGCTATGATCCCGGTAATGAAATTACCATTACTGCCGGGGCCACTCAAGCCATATTTACAGCCATCGCTGCGACGATACACGCCGGGGATGAAGTGATCATCTTTGCTCCTGCCTATGATTGTTACGAACCCGCCATTGAACTATTTGGAGGGATCACCCGCACCATTCAACTGCGTCCACCTACTTTCATTCCCGATTGGGATGAGGTGGAAGCAGTGATCAATGAAAGGACTAAAATGATCATGATCAATAGTCCGCAGAACCCCAGCGGAATGCTTTTTACGGAATTCGACCTGCTACAGTTACAGGAATTGGCTGAAAAGCATGACCTATTGGTCATTAGTGACGAGGTTTATGAACATATTATTTTCGATAACGAATCGCATCAAAGTGCCGCCCTTTTTGATAAGTTGTCTCAACGAACATACATTACGGCCTCCTTCGGAAAAACATTTCATGCCACCGGATGGAAAATGGGTTATTGCTTAGCTCCTCAAAATTTAATGAAGGAATTTCAGAAAGTGCATCAATACAATGTCTTTTGTGTAAATCATCCCATACAAAAGGCACTGGCACAGTATATGGAAAACCCGGAATGTTATTTGAACTTGCCTTCTTTTTACCAGGGAAAGCGAGATTATTTTTTAACGGCGATCAAGGATTCCAAGTTTCATTTTACTCCTTCCAAAGGCACCTATTTTCAATTGTTGGATTATTCGGCAATTTCAATGGAGCCGGACACCCTCTTTGCAGAACGGTTGACCAAAGAATATAAAATAGCCACCATTCCTACTTCCGTGTTCAATATGGACCGAATGGATTTTAAGCAAGTAAGAGTATGCTTTGCCAAGACTGAGAAAACGCTAAAAGAGGCTGCCCATATTCTGAACAGCATCTAGATTATTTATTGAACATATTGTAGGATATAAATTTTATCAATCACTTAATTATTTCATACAATTGGTTTTGTATATGTTAGATATTTTGAAGTGGTATTTTTACCTTTATAGAGTTATAAAAAATTATAAATTATGAATGACAAGAATAGTTACAATGTGAATGACATAAGCAAATGCCCATTTATGGGAGGAGTTCAAAAGCAGGGCGTTAGCGGAGGCACATCCAATCGAGATTGGTGGCCTAATCAGTTAAAATTGAACATACTGCGTCAAAACTCCTCGAAATCCGATCCTATGGGAAAGGCATTTAACTATGCTAAGGAATTCAAGAGTCTTGACCTCGCCGCGATAAAGAAGGATATCATGGAACTCATGACCAATTCGCAGGATTGGTGGCCGGCAGATTATGGCCATTACGGTCCGTTCTTTATTAGAATGGCCTGGCATAGTGCAGGGACCTATCGAATTTCAGATGGTCGCGGGGGTGCCGGTTCGGGTACGCAACGATTTGCTCCGCTCAATAGTTGGCCTGATAATGCCAACTTGGACAAAGCACGCTTGCTATTATGGCCGGTCAAAAAGAAATACGGAAAGAAAATTTCATGGGCCGATCTAATGATCTTAGCAGGGAACTGTGCATTGGAATCAATGGGTCTTAAGACATTTGGTTTTGGAGGTGGAAGAGAGGATATATGGGAACCGGAGCAGGATATCTATTGGGGAACTGAGACGGAGTGGCTGGGCGATAAGCGTTATACAGGAGATCGAGAACTTGAGAATCCTTTGGCCGCCGTTCAAATGGGTTTAATTTATGTAAACCCCGAAGGTCCGAACGGAAACCCGGATCCACTGGCTGCAGCTAAGGATATTCGTGAAACCTTTGGTCGAATGGCCATGAACGACTACGAAACGGTCGCTCTGATAGCCGGAGGGCACACATTTGGTAAAACCCACGGTGCTGCGGATCCCAGCAAGTATGTAGGTTCTGAACCTGCTGCGGCCGGTATCGCAGAACAAGGCCTTGGGTGGAAGAACACCTATGGTAGTGGAAATGCAGGAGATACTATTACCAGTGGCTTGGAAGGAGCCTGGACCACCACCCCGACCCAGTGGAGTAACAACTTTTTTGAGAACCTGTTTGGTTTTGAATGGGAACTCACAAAGAGTCCTGCAGGAGCGCATCAGTGGACACCTAAAGGCGGGGCCGGAGCAGGAACTGTTCCCGATGCACATGATCCGTCCAAGAGTCATTCGCCCTTCATGTTAACGACCGATCTTTCTTTGAGAATGGATCCGGACTACGAAAAGGTATCGAGACATTTCTATGAAAACCCGGACGAGTTCGCCGACGCTTTCGCTCGAGCATGGTATAAATTGACACATCGTGATATGGGACCTATTTCCCGATATCTGGGAGCAGAGGTTCCCACGGAAGAGCTTATTTGGCAAGACCCTGTTCCCGCAGTAACATATCCTTTGATCGACGAGCAGGATATTGCCTCATTAAAGACTGCCATACTTGCCTCAGGATTAACAGTGTCTCAGTTAGTAACTACTGCCTGGGCATCGGCCTCAACTTTCCGAGGTTCCGACAATCGTGGAGGAGCGAATGGAGCGCGTATCCGATTGGCTCCACAAAAAGATTGGGAAGTGAATAACCCTGCTCAACTGGCCTCAGTGTTGAATAAATTGGAGAGTATTCAAAAGGAATTCAACAGTGCGCAAAAGAATGGGAAGAAGGTTTCAATGGCAGACCTAATTGTTTTAGGAGGATGTGCCGCCATTGAGCAAGCGGCTAAAAATGCCGGTCATGCTATTAAAGTAGCGTTCACTCCCGGTCGAACGGATGCTTCACAAGAGCAAACAGATGTAGAATCATTTGCTGTATTAGAACCGGCTGCTGACGGGTTCAGAAACTATTTGAGAAAAAATCAGGTAGCATCTTCTGAGGAAATGTTGGTGGACCGAGCACAACTTTTAACCCTTACGGTTCCTGAAATGACAGTGCTGTTGGGAGGAATGCGCGTGCTGAATACAAACTACGATCAATCCAAACACGGTGTTTTCACTCACCATCCTGAAACACTTACCAATGATTTCTTCGTGAACCTTCTTGACTTAGGGACTTCATGGAAAGCTACTTCTGAAGATGATAGCTTATTTGAAGGGCGAAATCGCACCACAGGAGAAGTCAAATGGACTGGAACTCGAGCTGATTTGATCTTCGGATCGAATTCAGAGCTTAGAGCGCTGGCGGAAGTATATGCATGCGAGGATGCTAAACAACAGTTTGTTCAGGACTTTGTGGCTGCCTGGACCAAAGTAATGAACCTTGACCGCTTTGATCTGGCCTAATTACTAAGGACTCCTTTATCACGCTATGGAAATAGGTGCTGAAGAATAAGTAGGATTTGTAACCAACAAATTACTTTGTGAAATAAAAGCGGAATGGTAACTTTACTGTTCCGCTTTATTACTTTAATGATATGAGTATAACTTTAATTGACGCCATCCGAAAAGGAGAGGTCGAAACCGTAAAGGAAATTTTAGAACAGCACCCCAAAAGTGTTCAGGAGAAAGACCCGAGAGGATCCACTCCGCTATTATTAGCTACCTACTATGGTTTTGAAGAGATTTCAGAGATTATTTTAGCGTATTCCCAAGATGTGGATGCGCAAGACACCTCAGGAAACACGGCGTTAATGGGAGTTTGTTTTAAAGGATTTGAAGGGATCGCCAAATTGCTCATTCAAAATGGAGCAGATGTGAATAAGACAAATTACAATGGCGGAACAGCACTCATTTTTGCTACTATCTTTGGAAGAACTCCGTTGGTTCAATTATTACTGGCAGCAGGAGCAGATCCCGATCATCGCGATGAAAAGGGATTAACCGCCTATGACCACGCCAAAATGCAAGGGAATAACGAAATAATGGCTTTATTCAATTAGTATGGACACTTTAAAAGTAACCCTGATACAGGCAGATCTTTATTGGGAAGATCCGCTAAAGAACAGGGCCATGTTTGCTGAAAAAATTGAGTCATTTGAGAATTCAACAGACATCATCCTTTTACCGGAAATGTTTACGACCGGATTTTCCATGAATGCTTTGAATTTGGCAGAGCCTATGAACGGTCCAACCTTGCAATGGATGCAGGACCAATCGATAAAAACAGGAGCGGCTATTGTGGGAAGTTTGATCGTTAAAGAGAATGGGGAATTTTACAATCGGTTACTCTGGGTAGAAGGCTTAGGAACATTACATTATTACGACAAGAAACACACTTTTACCTTAGCCGGAGAGGATAAAGTGTATACCGCCGGAAACCAAAAGGTGGTATTTGATTATAAAGGGTGGAAGATATGTCCCTTGATTTGTTACGACCTCCGTTTTCCCGTTTGGTCGAGAAATACAGAAAATTACGACCTGTTATTGTACTGCGCCAATTGGCCGGCGAAACGGATCGCGGCTTGGGATACTTTGCTGAAGGCAAGAGCGATCGAGAATATGTCCTTTTGTATAGGGGTCAATCGGGTAGGGGAAGATGGCAACGGACATAATTATATTGGACACAGTGCTGTTTACGATGCATTGGGAGTTCAGATGTCCAATGCCGACTGGGAACATCCTTTTATACAGACAATTGCCTTAGACAAAAAGCAATTAGAAGAGCATAGGAGCCATTTGCAATTCTTAAATGATCGAGATGAATTTACTCTAACTTAAAAGTCTCATTTAAGCTCCAGTTCGCCCGAATCTCAATTTCAGTAGGGTAATAAATTATTTCTTCCGGCTGCAATTTTCTCAAATAATTTCCGGTGTCCCATTTTTTGTTTTTGTTCCTGTCGTAGACCATCCGCAAGTAGTATTTGTTTGGATTGAGATAGTCGAAATAAACCCCTCGATTTTCTGTGAGGTAATCACTCGCTATTACCTGGAATTTTTGATCCACCAACTCAACTATCACAGGAAATTCCCTAAGAGGCTCGATCATGAAATTGATGGTGCCATAATCAGAAAGCGGTTTTGTTCTAAAACTATAGGTTAAGGTATCGTTTGTATTTCCGAAAAAATCAAAAACTGCTTCCGGCAATACATTTACCTTATACAATTGTTCATCCTTTTTAGGAAAATATAAGGTCGCCCAATTATTTTTTTCATCCAGAAACACTTCTGCCGGAAGTTGAATGGAGTCATTGTCCAACACCTCAAATCGTTCCGCATGAACACTGTAAAGAGGCGTGCTCAATTCAAACTTAATACTGTCCCTGGGAATAATAGTAGAACCTCCAAATAAGGAAACTTGAAGAGAGTCTACATACAGATCACGCATCTTAACCACTAAGGTATCTAATTGCCCTAAATTTTTAGTTAGAAACTGCAAAGTGTCTATTTTATCGATATCAAAAGGAGGTTGGAACCAATAATTCAAAGAATCTTTTTTAGGATCTCGGAGGATCTTCACCTTATAATCTTCCGGCAATTCAAAAAGAGGTTCAATTAAAAGGGAATCAACAGGGCCTTCAAATCCAAAGGTGATCTTATTCTTGCCGACATGACTCGCTCTACCAATTTTATAGTCCGGGGTTTCCTTAAAAAGTTGAAGCACAAAACTGCTGTCGGTGGGTAATTGAATGGGTTCAGCAATAAAAGCAATCTTATCTTTCTTCGGTTCAAACGTATAATTGTTGACTTCTTCCTGAAGGGCCAATAATATATAGTTTCCTTCCTTTAAATTAGACAGCTCAAAAGAAGGGTCTTTTTCCTTGGTGGTTCCTACGTAGGTAGGCTTTTCAGAAAAGATAATAGAATCGTTAAACTCTTCTGTGAACTCGTATAGCATCACGGTCACTTTTTTGTCCAACTTTGGCAACACAATATCCTGAACAGAGCCATTAATCGTTAGACTATCAATATAGTCTCCTGTGGAAAACACATATTTATAGTAATCAAATTCGTTTTCTTCATTATTGTCCACGATGCTTTTGCCGAAGTTAAAAGCGTAGGTTGTATTCTCTTTTAAGGTGTCTACGATCCTGATCTTTAAAATCTTTGCTGAAGTGGCAGGAGTAACTATGGGTTGATAGTCAAGAGGCGGTGATACGATTAAATTTTGCTGCAAATCTTTTAATTTAATATACTCGTCGAAGTATATACGGATCTCCTCGCTATTAAAATGGGTAGAAAAATTTTCGGGCGTGCTTTTTAAGATCACCGGTGGAATAGTGTCCTTCGGACCTCCGGAAGGGCGTCCTTTTTTGGCACAATGCGAAAAAAGCAAGACCAGACTTAAAATTATTAGAAAATTCTGAAGCAATCTTTTCATCAGTCCAAAAATAAGTAAAGTTTGTTAGGCAATTGCGATGGTAGCGATACTAAGTTGAACATTATTCCCTTCTAATAACTTTAAAGCACATTTTTCTATGGTCGCCCCCGTGGTAACTATATCGTCAACCAATAAAATGTGTTGATTCTGCAAGGCGCTTACATCTTTTACCATAAAGAGTTCTTCTCCTTCAAATCTCCCCCATCTCTTTTTGAATACTTGTGAATCATTTTGAGAAACTTTAAGAAGGATATCTTCACGAAAGGGAATTCCTAATTGAGCGGCAATTTCTTTACCAAAACCGGAGACTTGATTATAGCCTCTCTTCTTTAGTTTTTTGCGATGCAAAGGAACGGGAATTACTAAGGTAATGGATCCATATTCGGGATACTGAATGAGTTCCGCCCCTAACCATTTCCCAAAGAAATTGGATATATCCTTTTGCCCTCGGTATTTTAGATTATGCATTAACTCCTGCGTAATCCCTTTTTTTTGAAAATGAATTAAAGCGGTGGCATGCTCCAGAGGAACTCTACCGTAAAAAAAATTTTTTAATGTGTTGTTGTTGGTTCTATGAAAACAGGCCATAGGCAGCTGATGCCTGCACTGCATGCATAAAACAGATTCTTGTTTTACCAATTTCGACTTGCAGCCATTGCAAATTTTCGGGAATAAAACATTTAACATAATTTAATTTTTTTTACCATTTCATAAACGTTTGGCGATAGGTGCTTTGCGTACATTTGTATATTATTCTAACACATACAAACCATGGACAAAGAAAATAACAGTACTAAGTTTAAAGTGCTTATCGGTGTATTAACTGCCTTGTTAATCGCGTTGGGCGTTTATACAGTATCCCTTTACAATGATAGTAAAAATACAGTGACCGGCCTTGAAAATCAAAAGGCGGAAATTGAAAACGAATTACAAGAACTTATTGTTAATTACGATGAGATCATAAAAGACAATGATTTAAAAGATAAAGATCTAATAGCCGCAAGAGCACGAATTGAAGTATTACTTGATTCGGTTAAAACAGCTGAAGCAAATGTTGCCTTGATCAAAAGATATAAAGCTGAAATAGGACGCTTAAAAGATGAACGTAAAATGTTATTCGCAAGAGCAGACAGCTTGATCCAGGCAAACGAGATGCTGGCAGGAGAGATCGATAGCGCCAAAACGATCATCAACGAAACCATTCGTGTGGTCGACTCGGTAAGTCAGGAGAATTTAGCCATGACCGAGACCATTAAAAAAGGGTCAGTGGTAAAGGCAGTTGACTTGCGCGGAGAAGCGGTGATCGTTAGAGGTAACGGAAAAATAGTAGATACTCGTAGAGCAAGTCGTGCAGATAAGATCAGAGCTTGTTTTACACTTACCCCCAATATTGTTGCTCAAAAAGGGGATAGATTACTCTTTGTTCAGGTGATCAACCCAAAGAATAATTTATTGGGAGAAAAGGCCTCCATGCAATTTGAAAATGGTAAACTGAACTACAGTGCCACAACAAAAGTATACTACGAACAGGAAGAATTGGATGTATGTGTTTTAGTGGACGCAACAGAAGAGGATTTGGTAGCCGGACGATATGTGATCAATGTATTTGACGGACCACAACAAGTGGCCTCTTCCACCTTAGACCTGAAGTAATAAACTTCCTCTTTAAAAAAATCAAAACCGCTACAACTTATCGTAGCGGTTTTTTTATTTTTGCGCCATGGTAAACAACGAAGATTTTTTTAAAAAAGTAGTATCCCATGCGAAGGAGTACGGATACATTTTTGCGTCAAGCGAAATTTACGACGGACTCAGTGCGGTGTACGACTATGGACAAAATGGGGTGGAGCTCAAAAAGAATATCCGGGAATATTGGTGGCGAAGCATGGTGTATATGCATCAGAACATCGTAGGACTTGATGCGGCCATATTAATGCACCCAACTACCTGGAAGGCTTCCGGTCATGTGGATGCTTTTAATGATCCACTCATAGACAACAAGGATTCCAAAAAGCGTTACCGCGCGGATGTACTTATTGAAGACTTTGCTGAAAAATTAGAACAGAAGGCACAAAAGGAAATTCAAAAGGCCCAAAAAAGGTTTGGTGATACTTTTGACGAAGCTCAATTTGTGGCCACTAATGATCGCGTATTGCGCTATCGCTCAGAGAAACAAGCCATTTTGGAACGCATGGCCAGGTCATTGGAGTCTGAAGATCTGGCAGACGTAAAAGCGTTGATCGAAGAATTGGAAATTGCCGATCCTGATACAGGATCCAGGAATTGGACAGATGTTCGTCAGTTTAATTTGATGTTTGGAACTAAATTAGGTGCTTCAGCTGAAACGGCTACCGATCTGTATTTACGCCCGGAAACTGCCCAGGGAATTTTTGTAAACTTCCTGAACGTTCAGAAAACAGGTAGGATGAAGATCCCTTTCGGAATTGCACAGACAGGAAAGGCTTTTAGAAATGAAATCGTTGCACGACAATTTATCTTCCGTATGCGAGAGTTTGAACAGATGGAAATGCAGTTCTTTGTTCGTCCGGGAGAGGAAATGAAATGGTATGAATACTGGAAAGAGACTCGTTTGAACTGGCATTTATCGCTGGGAATGGGAGCCGAAAACTACCGTTTTCACGACCACGAAAAATTAGCGCATTATGCGAATGCAGCGGCCGATATTGAGTTTAATTTTCCATTCGGATTTAAAGAATTGGAAGGGATTCATTCTCGAACCGATTTTGATTTGAATCAACATGAGAAATTTTCGGGGAAGAAATTACAGTTCTTTGATCCTGAATTGAACGAAAGCTACGTTCCCTATGTTGTAGAAACCTCTATTGGTCTGGACAGAATGTTCTTGGCCGTTTTAAGTCATTCTTTAAAAGATGAGACCCTGGAAGATGGAAGTGAGCGAACTGTGTTGAAATTACCTTTTATTCTGGCCCCTGTAAAGGCGGCCATATTACCCTTACTTAAAAAAGACGGTCTGCCGGAGATCGCTCATAAAATAGTCGAAGATCTGCAATGGGATTACAATGTGATCTATGATGAAAAGGACGCTGTTGGGCGAAGATACAGAAGGCAAGACGCGGCAGGAACTCCTTATTGTATCACGGTCGATCATCAAACCAAAGAAGATGGAACGGTCACGCTAAGAAACCGTGATTCAATGGTTCAGGAGCGAGTTGCTATTGAAGCTTTAAGTGATAAAATGAAAGAAAGTATTACCTATAAAAACTGGTTATCTTAACTAAAAGAGCGGAGATTATTCCGCTCTTTTTTTAATCTCATTGATCTTAACAGGATTTGCTTTTTCACATCGGTTCATCATTCGTAAACCAAAAAAAGTAAACCAAACTTTCATATCATTTTGCTTAAAAGACTCATCCAAATCGATAGGATCAAGGTAATAAGGGGTTTCTCCGGCCACTTCAATGACAAAAGGACAATTTCCTTCCGTTTCATAGGCTTTAATAGTTCCCATAAGGAAACCTTTCGCTATCATTTCTTTCGCTTCTGATGATTCATCCATTGTAGTTTCTGTTGGTTGCGTGTTCTTTGTGGAAGTACACCCGATTATTAAAGCAAGGGAAGCAATGAGAATTATTGATTTCATAATTATATAGTTTAGTTCAAGAAGTGAAGTTACAATAAATGTGCCACCCAACTATTTATTGTAATTACAAATTAATACTTCTTCTTTCTCAAAACAGGAATAGTCTACTTTTTTTATGGGTTAACACTTTAAATATCAGAGACGTTTTTTTACTGTTTTTTGATAAGAATGGTTGGTTTTTCGAGAATTCGTCTTACTTTTAGGAAAAATTATAAACCAAAATCCTAATCTTAAATTGTAATACTAATGAAACTTAAAAATTATTTTTTTGCGACATTATTCATTGCCTTTACTTGCGCCACGTATGCCCAAGAGGTTGTGCCTAATGTTCCAACCAAAGCAGACTTTGTAGGAGAGATCACTGCGGTGCATGTTTCCTCCATAGCTTCTCGAATGAATGAAATTACACCGGCACTTAATAATTCCGGTGAAGCCAATGACCGAAGATCGATAAGAAATAAAGTGATTATCGGAAAGGATACGCAAACAGAAGATGATTACTATGTAAGAAACAGACATGAAATGGAACAGAGCGTGCGCGTTTCTCCTCCTTCTATTGTTTTTGATGCCTATACATCAAATTCACAACCGACGGATCCGGCCATGGCAGTAGGACCTAATCACGTATTTGTAGTTTTTAATACGGGGTTCACTATTTATGACAAGTTAGGGAATCAATTGTTAGGACAAACTTCTCCTAACCCTGCCATTTTTCCGGTGGGTGGATGTTGTGATCTTACAGCTTCTTATGACAATGCAGCCGACCGATGGGTAATTTCTTTCTTAGGCTCAGGAGTGCAAGTTGCGGTTTCGGATGGTCCGGATCCTATTAATGATGGATGGAATGTATATAACGTGCCGCTTACCGATTATCAAAAATTATCGGTTTGGAGCGATGGGTACTATCTAACACACAATACGGGAAGTTCAAACAGAGCTTACGCGATGGAAAGAGCTGAAATGCTGGCTGGAAATGCTGCAGGAGTGCAAGGATTCCCTCTTCCGGGATTAGTACAAGGTCCGGGAGGATTCTTTAGCCCTCAGGCCTTAAATGTGAGTGATGCAAATTTACCTGCTGCGGGAGGTGCCACTTTTGTGTTCCTTCAGGATGATGCTTTTGCCGGTATTGCGACCGATCATATTAAATATTGGACATTGGATGTGGACTGGGATACTCCGGGTAACTCGGTAATGTCTGCCGCTACTGAAATTCCGGTGACTCCTTTTATCGGTGTTTTTGATGGAGGAAGTTTTGTGAACTTAACGCAGCCGGGTGGAACAACCATCGATGCGTTGCAACAAACCATTATGAACCAGGCACAATTCAGAAAATTTTCCGGTTATAACTCAGCGATTTTTAATCACGTAGTGGATACCGATGGAACTGCAGGAGAATTAGCCGGTGTTCGTTGGTACGAATTCCGCCAGACTGCCGACAACCAACCTTGGACCCTTTATCAGGAAGGTACTTACACCGCTCCTGATGGTAGACATGCATGGCACGCCAGTATGATCATGGACGGAAATGGAAACATTGGAATGGGATATACTTCGATGTCAGGTCCTACCACTCCTACTACCGTAAGAGTTAGTTCTTACTATACAGGTAGATTCGATGGGGATCCACTTGGAACTATGACCGTAGCAGAAGAGCTTATTTCAAATGGAAGTGCCAACATCCCGGGTCAGCGTTATGGAGATTACTCCAAAATGGATATCGATCCTTCCGATGATTCAACCTTCTGGTTTATCAATGAATATTTTAATTCAGGTAGAAAAGGAGTAGTTGGTGCTTTTGAATTGGAGCCAAATACCAGTGTGGATGATATCGGGGTAACGTCAATCGTTTCTCCGGTAAATGGTCCGTTAACGGCTAATGAAGATATCACTATCTCTGTAAGAAACTTTGGGATCAATGACATCGTTAATCCTGAAGTACAGTACACTATCGATGGTGGTGCGGCAGTAGTTGAAAATTATTCAGGAACCATTGTAGGTGGTGCCACAGAGTCTTATACATTTGCCACCCAGGCCGATCTGTCTATCCCTAATAACACTTATACCATTGCTTCCAGAACAAACCTTGTCGGTGATACTGACGCTTCAAATGATGAGGTCACAAAAGATGTTACCAATGCACTGATCTATTGTAATCCAAACTTGGATTGTTCTTTCGGTGATGGATTCCAATTAGTGGCTGTTGAAGAAATTAATAACCCATCAGGTTGCGAGGGTTATGGTGATTTCACCGATCAGATTGCTACTTTTCCAACGGATGGAGCTTACGAGTTAACCATTACCACCGGATATGGCGATCAAAATGTAAAAGCATGGATCGACTTTAACGATGATGGTGTTTTTGCCGTGAACGAGATCGTAGTTCCGAATTTTGTGATCGCTCCCGGTCAAGCTGGAGGTTCCTATACGGAAACTACCGATCTAGTGATCCCTGTTGGAGCAAATGCAGGAAGTCACAGATTGCGTTTAAAGTCAAACTGGCAAGCGCCGGTTCCGGATGACGCCTGTGAACAAACTACTTTTGGTGAAACAGAAGATTATACCGCTCAAGTGGGAACCATCGGTTTCGATGATCAAACTATCGCTAATTCTGACTTGATCGTTACCTCTTTACCAAACAATCAGTTCAATATTACTTTGATCACTGAATACAACGAAAGAGCTTCTATCGCTGTTTACAATATCCTTGGACAAACACTAGCTTTCAATTTTATTGAAAAAGAAGGCGACCGATTCAATTATCAATTGGATATGTCTTATGCCGCTGCCGGTGTTTATATCATTAAAATGGGAGATCCAAACTCTAATTCCTATAAATCTGCCAAGATCATAGTAAAATAGTTTTTGAATATTTCATTGAAAAAGAGCGGGCTTGTCCCGCTCTTTTTTTTAAAAGAAGGCTTTAAGTTGAATACTTCCGGAATGGATGGTCTTACTGGCTTCACTTTTTCTTCCGAAGTAAGAGAGATTGACGTCCAGATATTTGGTGATTCGTTTCTGAAATAATAGGTTCCAGGTAAAATTATTTCCGGGTTGTAATCCTTCCAACATGGTATAGGCCACAGGGGAAAAGGCACTTCCTTCAAAACCATTGTCGATATAACTCAACTCTCCTGAAACAGCTATTTGTTCCACATTATTATAAGCGAATGATACTCCCAGTTTTTGTTGTTTTAGCGTTTCCATTTCTCCCAGCTGATTCTCTTCATTCATAAATTCATAAAAAACATCAAAACGAGTTTGACGATTCAAAAGATAGGAGAGCTTTGGATTTAGATGGTAGTTCTCTAAGTTGTAATTTCGATTGTCAAAATTTTCGGAGGTACTTTCATTACTCCCTATCCCGGTTTTAAAATTCCAGAGCCAAACCTCCCAAAATTGATGCGTGAAATTAAGTTGATGACTTTCAAGCGTATTCTTCTGGAGCCCCAGTGAAATTAAATTACTATTCGAACTGGAAACATAGGTATAACCGGTCGTGTAGCGCTGTTTACCCCTATTGAAGAACAGGGCATTCTTGAAATTAAGATTCAATCCCAGTTCATCTTCCCCACCGTCATCAAAAGGATTTAGACTATTAAGATTATTCGTACGTCTGATCTTTCGATCCAGCACAAAGGAGGTCTGATTGTAAAAACGGGAAAGAAACTTTTTAATTCCTGCTTCATCACTCCATTCCTGAGGATTCAAAGTCACCAACTGACTCAGTTTATTGTTCCTGATCTTTACAAACACCTGATTCGGCAACAACACCCGGACATATTCGGCCTGATCCTGAAATTGAGCCACTTCAAATTCATCCAATTCCTGGACTTCATTATTGTTATAGTCGATCCAGGTATACACGCCCAGCCCTTGATCCACTTTCACATAGGTATACTCTTGTTGGGGTAGCACGCCGTTATTGGTCTCGTAAGCGGTGGTAAGCCGAACTTTACCCTTCCATAACGCCTGGGAATAAAGCAATCGGGTGTTCAGGTTCTTTTCATCCTCCAGGTCACCATCCGTATATTTTAAAGTTCGATAACTGGCGTACAGCGCAAGCTGCGTATTTTGATTATTGATCATTTTCGATTTCAGAAAATAGTCGTTGGAGGTATTTACTTTTTGTAATTGGTTCTGTCGCACACTGTCGTTCACCCGGTAGCGATACCCCACTTCCGCATACACTTGCGTACTGTCACCAATACCCGTAAACACTTCGTAATGATGATAGCGCTGACTTATGGGGGTTAAACTGTCCTTTGTGATCTCCTTAACCACGTTGTCCTCCATGTTCCATTTCCCGCCGATCCATGCCTTTGGAAACGAGTAGGTGAGAAGATTATAAGAGCGGGAAAACTTTGAATCCAGGGCATCCCCTTTACTGTTCAAGAAGCTCGTAGCGGTGATAAGTCGGAATCCCTCCGATCGCAATGAAGCAGAAAGGGAATGCCGACTCCCTGCAAAATTTTCGGAATAGTCCAGCTTTTGGAATTCATATTTACCCGAGCCGTACCCGGGATGACTCACTTCCGCCCCGGCCGTGGCAAAACTCTGGTTTCCCATAGGCATATCCAGGTTCCAGTCCCGATTGAATTCAATATTATACAATCGTTCCACCGTGCGGAAATCCTCGTTCACATAGTCCAAACTTCCATAGCCGACCACTCGAAGCGTGTCGGCCGTTTGGAACAATTGCTGCCGCCCGGCAAACCGTCCGGCAAAGCCTTGATTGTCTCCGTTGTCAATATTCGAAAAGAGATTTTGGTCGTTGATACTCCCGGCCACTTCAAAATCCACCTGGGTGCGTTCGTTGGGCATATAACTTCCATTGAACCCACCTATTTGAAGTTTTTCAGGGGCATTCAGGCGGATAATCGCAGCATAATTTCCTTGTGGGATCCCATTGATAGGTGCGACATATTCATAAATACGGCTGATGGCGTTGTCACTTCCGATCACATAATCTCCTTGTGCATCACCCACCAACGAAAACCGAACATTATATAATTCATCTTCAGGATCGTTGGAAAAGACAAATATTTCCACCCCATTCACGAGCTCTTTTCGGTATAGAATCTTGTTCTCGGAATAAGTGTCAGGCACGGCAGAAGGGGCAGTCATCAGCTCGGTATCGTCCCCGGCATTGATCAAAACGTCTACCTGTTCTTCGGTGAGGTTCTGTTGCAGGGGTTGATTCTTGGCGTCGCTTTCGGAATAGACATAGGCGCCTAATTTTAGCACTTCACTTTCATAATTTCCTCCGCCATACCCGATAAAACGAGTGTAGCTCCTCTCCGTAAATTGATATTCCACCGTGATCCGCATGTTGGCGGTCACTGGAAAGGTGGGATTGAAACGAATTTCCCCCGCATTGTAATCAATTACATAATCTTCATTTTCTCCCCGATCCAGTAAGAGTCCGTTCACAAATACGCGTTCACTGCCCGATACGATCAGGATGAACAGCTCCCCGTTCGGACCCGATAGTTTGTATGGTCCCTGGTTTCCTTCCTGCCCTACAAATTCACTCCGCTGAAATACCCCTCGCACCAATCCTCCGGCCAAAAAGGCGGATGTTTGTGAACCGTCCTTGTGTTTCAATCGGCCTGAAAGGGAGATCCCCTGGATCTTTTTGTTAAATCTTCCAAAGTAACTTTGTGAATTTTGCAGGTCCACATCCCCGGCCCGAATGTTCCAGTCTTCGCTGTAAAGCTCTATGAATATTTGATCGAATTCATCCAGACTTTGCGAGTATCCTCCCTGTTGAGTGGGAATATTGGCATCCTGCAGGGAAGCCCGTATCGAGACATTATCGCTTAATTTACCGGTGATCTGAAGATCCAACTCACTATTGACCACCGCATTTTGGTTGTTCCCTACCGTGATCCCCCGGGTTACGCTTCCCTGTGTGTTCAACCCTTCAAAGGGAGAGGTATTCTGCTGAAAGTTACTTCGGTCCAGCGCATACAATTTATCAATATCCCCCGTGTTATCGACAATGATCTTCGGATCCAGTTGAGAATACTCGCGGGTGAGAAACAACGGGTAGCGCAAATAATGAATACTTATCGAATCGGTTGCTTTTTGTAGTTCCGGGGAAAGAGTAAGGCTTCCGTTCACATAATCAACCAGGTATTTATCCGAAGGGATTTGCTTGCCGGACAAGTCGTACACTTCAAATTTTGAAGGATTGATACTGAATGAATCTACAAAGACCGTATCGCGAACGGCCACTTTCTTTACGCGATAGTTGCTCAGCGTATCCTGGGAATAACCCGAGACACAGATAAATAGTAAAATTACGCTGAGGTACCACTTCATGATCGCTTGACAGTGCTTTTGAT
>JAHEMZ010000013.1 GCA_024643385.1 Flavobacteriaceae bacterium
AAGATCAATCACCAAATGACCCTCGAAGAATTTAAGGATATCTATTTTTGGGAGTGGATTCATCGAGTGATCGGTCGTTCCATAGGATTAGTGTTTCTTATTCCCTTTATTTATTTCCTTCTCAAAAAACAACTTTCAAAACCTACTATTCGTAAGGCTTTCATCCTACTCGGATTAGGTGCCTTCCAAGGATTTTTGGGTTGGTATATGGTGAAGAGCGGGCTCGTGGATCGTCCTGATGTGAGCCATTACCGGTTGGCCATGCACCTAACCACCGCATTCATCACTTTTGCCTATACCTTCTGGGTGGCTCTTGATCTGGTTTATCCTCAAACTAAAGTGATCTATAGACCGTTTCGCAATTTCATTCGGTTTACAATGCTTGTTTTGCTATTGCAAATTATATGGGGTGCCTTCGTTGCAGGATTAGATGCCGGCTGGATCCATAATCATTGGCCCATGATGAATGATGGTGAGTGGATGCATGAAACAGTGACCATAGAGCAAACCCCGGTGTGGAAGAACTTTGTGGAAGGTAAGAGTGGTGTACAGTTCGTACATCGTTACCTAGCCATTGTGGTTGTTATATTAATCTCAATGATGGCGTGGAAAAGTCATAAATTGCAGCTTACCCTTTTGCAACTGCGCGGCATCAAATTGGTAGTGGCCTTTGTGTTCATACAGTTTGTACTCGGTGTGTATGCCCTGTTGCTTCAAGTTCCCGTTTGGCTTGGAGTGGTACATCAGGTAATGGCCTTTTTCCTGTTAGCCGCGCTGACCTTTACCTTACACCGATTCAGTAAATAAACATTCGTATTTGTTCAAAAATTGCTTCGGTTATATTCCTCAAACAATGAATTAATTTTACCTTTGCAACCTAATTTATTTCCCATGATCTATCGTTTCAGAATCATTTTGGACACACAAGAAGATGTCTTTCGAGATATTGAGATCGAAGCTTCATCTTCCCTGGAAGATTTTCATAATTCAATTACGCAAGCCTTCGGCTTTGGAGGTCAGGAAATGGCTTCTTTTTACCTCAGCAATGAACTTTGGGAACAAGGGGAAGAAATTGCCCTATTTGATATGAGCGACGAACCCGGAAGCGTTCGGATCATGCATGAGACCGAATTGGAAGAGGTGTTGAATGAAGAGCAAACACGCATGATCTACGTGTATGATTTCTTCAATATGTGGACCTTCCTGGTGGAACTTGCAGAAATAACCGAGATCGAAGAAGGCAGGATCTATCCTAACTTAATGTTTGCGCACGGTCAAATTCCCGAAGAGGCTCCGGATAAGGAGTTTATTGGAGAAGAATTAGAAGATGATGACATGGATGATGAATTTGGAATGGATCCTGAGGATTACGACCAACTCGATTTTGACGAAAACTGGAATTAAGCGCTAAAAAACTACCCAAGACTAAATGATCAACTTATTTAATGCTCACATTGCCTCTTTGTCTATTCACAAAGTTGGAAACAAGAGCAGAAACGAAGCTATTTTTCTTTCTGCACAACCTTATAAATTGGATGATGAGATCACTCCTCTTCTGAAGGAATTTTTCTTAAAACCATTTCGTGAGAAAGAAGAAAACTACTTTCAGTTTCAACACGATTCCGATCTGGAGTTTCATTCCCTCTATCAACTAGTGAGTGAAATGTTTCAAGCTCCGGAGCAGATACACGATATCAGTAAAAAAATAACGCAGCATCTCTTCGATCAGTCCATGCATCCACACATCAAAAGCGGTGAAGTGTATATAGCTTATTTGGAGAACCTTCAGATCGACAACGAAAAAGTGGATGCAATAGGAATCTTTAAATCTGAATTGAAACAAGAATTCTTGCAATTCACAGAAGGTGACCATCAATTGGACGCCTTACTACAAGAAGGTGTAAACTTGAATAGACTGGATAAAGGGGCGCTTATCTTCAATACTAAGATGGAGGAAGGATATAAGATCCTAACCGTCGATAGCAATCGTTACGACACTCGTTATTGGTTGGAAAGTTTTTTGGGGGTGGATGCTTTTGCAGATGAAAACTTTTACACAAAAAAATACCTTAAATTTTGCCAAGACTTTGCAAAGGACGTTGTTTTGCCCGCTGAGGATAAAAAACAGGAGGTAATGTTTATGAACCGTGCCGTAAATCATTTTGCCAAGAACGACACCTTCGAAGAAACGGCTTTTGTGAATGAAGTGATCGACAATCCGGATCTGATCCCTGAATTTCGTCATTACAAATCGGAAAAAGCACCTAAGTACAGCATTGAGGACCTCACTACCTTTCCCATCGCAAATACTGCCGTGACCGCAGCGCGAAAAAAAATGAAGAATACAATCGTATTAGACACCAACATTCAGATCAAATTAGATTTCATCAATCCTGAAAGTGCAGAACGCTTTGTGGAAAAAGGATGGGATGAAGAGCGACAGATGTACTATTATTTAGTATATTTCAACAAGGAACAGAAATCATAAGGTCTATTTAAAGAGAGATTGGGAACGATTTTTGTGGCTTTACTGGAAAAAACTATGATGAATCGACTCCTTCTTTTGATCCTCTTTTTATTCATTTTAAGCATGAGCAGTTGCTCTAAGGATAACGAAATAAAGACCACTGCTTTAATTTTCACTCCTACCGAGAGCATTTCTAATACGGAGACCCTTAGTTATGGATTAGGACAATTTGGCCATGCTGAACTTACAAGCATTACTTCACAAGCTCAGAACGCTGAAATTAGCGAATTAAGAATTCATCCCGTGACGGGGGAAGTGATCTACTTCTACCAACCCAAAGCAGGTTTTATGGGACAAGATCATGTTCAGTTGCGCACGGAAAGCGGTCCGCTGGGCAGTCCGGAAAGTACTACCGTAATGCGCGCCAATATTACGATAGAGGTTTCTTTTTAGATACCTGTCTTTCTCAGCCCCAAAATGAAGAATGTAACATATTACAGGTACATTCGTCTAATTCTTAACTAATCGTCAAAAACCAATATTTTGCATCCCATACTCACCATTAACAACCTTACTAAGAAATTTGGTTCCCTTACTGCCGTCAATGACTTATCCTTTACCATTGAAAAAGGAAATGTCTATGGCATCTTAGGACCAAACGGCAGTGGAAAATCAACTACGCTGGGAATCGTTTTAAATGTGGTCAATCGTACCTCCGGAAATTTTCATTGGTTTGATGGGACTGACACTACGCATAATGCCCTTAAAAAAGTGGGAGCCATTATCGAGCGACCTAACTTTTATCCCTATATGACGGCTTTACAGAATCTTCATTTGGTTTGTAAGATCAAAGAGGTCTCATATGACAAAGTAGAGGAAAAATTGGAATTGGTTGGCCTTTTAGATCGGAAGAACAGTAAGTTTCAAACTTTTTCATTAGGAATGAAACAACGCTTAGCAATTGCTTCTGCCTTACTGAACGATCCTGAAATACTTATCCTGGATGAACCCACCAACGGACTCGACCCCCAAGGGATTCATCAAATTCGAGAAATAATTAAGAAGATTGCCTCACAAGGAACTACGATCCTGTTAGCTTCTCATCTTCTTGATGAAGTGGAAAAAGTTTGTTCTCATGTGGTGATTCTGAGAAAAGGTGTAAGTCTCTATGTAGGTACTGTTGATGGAATGAATGCGAGCCATGGATTTATGTTGCTTCAGAGTTCAGATATGGATGCATTAAAAGTTGCCCTGGAAGAAATGAATACGTTCCAATCGATTAAACGAGAAGGCGATCTGTTTTTTGCCTATCTCAAGGAACCGATGGACGCCTCTACTTTAAATAAAGAGCTCTTTAAAAAAGGGATTGTTCTCTCACGATTAGAGAAAAAGAAAGAAAGCCTTGAAGAACAATTCCTTGAACTTACCAAAAACAACTAACCATGCTACGATTACTTGAAATAGAACTGATCAAACTTAGAACCAGCCGAGTGAGCCGGGTGCTTATTGTAAGTTATTTCTTTTTACTTACCTCTATCGCATTGATCGCTGCCATTAAGTTTGACATTGGGCCAATCAAATTTCATTTGGCGGATCAAGGGATTTTTAATTTTCCTTACATCTGGCATTTCAATACCTATGTTGCGGCATGGCTGAAACTATTTCTCGCCATCATAATTGTATCTATGGTCGCCAATGAATATGATAATAAGACTTTAAAACAGAATTTAATTGACGGTTTAAGCAAACAAGAATTTATACTGTCTAAATTCCTGACCGTACTTTTATTTTCCGTGGTATCCGTGGTTTTCGTCGGATTTGTTTCTTTGATCCTAGGCCTTATTTATTCCGACTATATGGAATTGGGAATTATATTTTCCGATTTACAATACTTTGTCGGCTATTTTGTAAAGCTCGTAGGTTTCTTTTCATTTTGTTTATTCTTAGGGATTTTGATCAAGCGATCTGCTTTTGCCTTGGGCTTTTTGATCCTTTGGCAAGCCGTCGAAGGTATATCGGCAGGAATATTATATTGGAAAGCCGAGAGTATTGCTCCCTATGTACTTCGTATTTTTCCGCTGAACGCCATGTCCAATCTTATCAAGGAGCCCGGAACCCGGTTAGGGGCCGTGAAAAGTGCCGCAAGTCAGTTAGGGGAAGAATTTACAAAAGACTATAGCGTGCAAGTATTAGATGTGATCATTGTTCTGGCCTGGACCGCATTATTCATCTATGGATCCTATGCCTTATTAAAAAAACGCGATTTATAAATCGCGACCTTTTAAAAGTCTTCTGTAAAGAAGAGGTAGTAAATATTTGTATATTTAACTATCAAAGCTTTGTTCCCGATGAAACTTACATTAATTACCGTATTGTCCATTCTTTGCTTTATACCTTTTCATGGGGTAGGTCAGGAGATTGAACTTTATCAGCAATTCAATGGTCGTTATGATTATCTCGCATTTGGAAACACCTTAAATCTCAGCGAGAATACAGGCATAGAAGGTCAGTGTGACTTTTTAACTGAAACCTCCGCCCTCTTTGAATTGGAGGCCGATCAAACAATGATTGCGGCCTTCTTGTATTGGGCAGGCTCCGGTGAAGGCGATTTCTCCGTAACACTGAATGGAATCACCATCGATTCTGAACGTAATTTCAACTATCAATTAGATGCAACCCATTTTTATTTTGGAGGATTCTCAGATGTCACTGCCTTAGTTGCTTCTGCCGGAAACGGCATTTATACGCTTACCGACTTAACCCCGGATATCACTCCTGAAATTTATTGTTCAACCCCAGGGAATACTACCAATTTTGCGGGATGGGCGATCACGGTCATCTATGAGGATAATGACCTTACTTTAAATCAAGTGAATGTTTTTGACGGGTTCGAGGCGGTCTCCCAATTCAATAATACCCTCAATATCGAACTGAATAACCTAAATGTGCTGGACAATGTAGGTGCTAAGATCGGATTCACCGCATGGGAGGGGGATCTAAATTTGGCAGTTAATGAGACATTACGGGTTAATGGAAATATCATTTCCAACCCGCCTTTAAATCCGGAGGAGAATGCCTTCAACGGCACGAATAGCTTTACCGGATCATCCGAATTCTATAATATGGACCTTGATTTCTATACGATCGAGAATAATATTCAACCGGGTGATGAAAGTGCATTGGTCCAACTTACTTCAGGACAAGATCTGGTCATAATCAACAATGTGGTAACGGTATTGAACACCGAATTACCGGATGCATCCATCATCATTGATGATTTTGAAGGGTCAACGGAGTGTGGTGATCGCGAATTAGCTTTGGAGTACACCGTTCATAATAGTAACAGCACGGCGGAACTGGAAGCGGGAGTGTCCATTGGATTCTATGCTGATAATACCTTACTGGGAAGTGCACAGACCTCCATGATTCTGCCTATTGATGGTTCAGAAAGCGGTTCCATTGTATTAACAGTTCCGGAATCGGTTCCCGCCGACTTCCTCTTTAGGGCCTACGTAGATAACATCGCTGCCATTCACGAGCTGAACGAAAGTAATAATGAAGATACCTTAGAAGTTCATTTACAAGTAATTCCCGACGTAGAAGGACGGGTGAATGACCTGGAAATTTGTGATGTGTTTGGAGTTGAATATTTCGATCTCACCTCAGCGACTTCCCTGATAGATCCGTATAATAATATAGACTATTACTTGTTGGAAGAGGATGCGATGCAGGAGCAGAACGAAATTGAAGATCCTGAAAATTTCTTAAATACTGAAAATCCTCAGACGATATGGATTCGAGTGTTCAATCCGGATTGTTTTATTATTTCTAACTTCCAAATAGAAAGTGTCATCTGTCCCTTACCGGATGCAACCGTCACCATTGACAATGACATCTACGCCTGTCGGCAAAGAAATTTGACACTGGCATATACGGTTTACAACACAGAGGGAACCGCACTACTCCCTTCGGGAACATTTGTAGCATTTTATGCCAACCTGCAACTTATTGCGATAGCCCAAACTTTGAACCCCATACCCATTGGAGGATCTGAGTCGGGAAGTCTTGAGATTACTCTCCCTGAAAGCATTCCTAATGAATTCATATTAAAGGCGATCGCTGACGACAACGGCGCAGGGATCGGCAGCGTAGAAGAATTGAACGAATTCAATAATGAATTTGAGTTAAACGTGGAATTTGGGATTTTGCCACCTATTCCGCCCTTACCGGAACTTTCCGAATGCGATACAGGTCTGGAAAGAGCCTTTTTTAATTTGTTGGAGGATGATTTTTTAGAGGCTATAACTGCGAATAGCTCGGGGAACGTTCAGTTCTTTCTTACGCAAGAAGACGCCGTCATGAATATAAATCCAATTGTCAATCCCGGTGAATATGAAAATTTGAGTAACCCCCAAACCCTTTATATCCGCCTGGAAAATGAGATCTGTTTTACGACAGCATCCTTCCAATTAAAAGTAGAAAAATGCCCTCCTGTCATCCCGCAAGGTATCAGTCCGAATGGTGACGGTCTAAACGACATTTTCAAAATAGAGTATATAGTAGACGTGTTTCCGAATTTTGTATTGAGTATCTATAGTCGTGAAGGCAATCTGATCTTTGAAGGCGGAAATGAAGACGGTCTCTGGAATGCCATTCCAAACCTCGGTATCTTGCAGCAAAATAAGGTGGTTCCGGTAGGCACTTATTATTATGTCCTTGTATTGAATGACCCTGATTATCCTAAACCTTTTATTGGATTTGTATATGTGAACTACTGATAACCTTCTCCATCTCCCATAATCTCTCTTCCTGTACCTCCTTAAAATCCATTGTCGTCCCTTTATTCAACGGACTCATTTTTCACACCATAGCAAGACATATCCACTAGTAAATAAAGACTTTTAGGCTAAAAAATTTGTTTATTTTTGTCTTTTACCCCTTCCACCTGATGAAATTTGAGATTGTAAGTGATTTTACCCCCACCGGAGACCAACCTGAAGCTATACGGCAATTGGTGGAAGGATTGAACAATGGTGAACCCTACCAAACACTATTAGGAGTAACAGGAAGTGGCAAAACTTTTACGGTGGCCAATGTTGTGGAACAAGTACAAAAACCCACCTTGGTTTTGGCCCACAACAAAACTTTGGCCGCACAGCTTTACAGTGAGTTCAAACAATTCTTTCCAAAGAACGCTATAGAATACTTTGTATCGTACTACGATTATTATCAACCGGAAGCATATATACCCAGTAGCGGAACGTATATTGAAAAAGATCTTTCCATCAACGAGGAGATCGAAAAACTCCGACTTAGCACAACCTCTTCGTTGCTTTCCGGCAGGAGAGATGTCCTAGTGGTCGCCTCAGTTTCTTGTCTGTATGGAATTGGAAACCCTGTTGAGTTTCAAAAGAATGTGATCGAGTTGAAAAAAGGACAGATCATTTCCAGGACAAAATTATTGCATCAATTGGTACAGGGATTGTATGCTCGAACAGAAGCTGATTTCCATAATGGAAGATTCCGCATCAAAGGAGATACGGTAGATGTATATCCCGGTTATGCGGATAATGCGTTCAGAATTCACTTTTTTGGCGATGAAATTGAAGAAATTGAAGCCTTTGATCCGTTGACCAATGAGATCATAGAAAAATACGAGCGACTCACCATTTATCCGGCCAATATGTTCGTGACTTCCCCGGATGTGTTGCAAGGTGCCATCAGGGATATTCAGGACGATCTGGTAAAACAAGTTGATTATTTTAAAGAAATAGGCAAACATTTAGAAGCAAAAAGATTGGAAGAACGGACCAATTTCGATCTGGAAATGATTCGTGAATTAGGCTACTGCAGCGGAATTGAGAACTATTCACGTTACTTGGATCAACGTTTACCCGGAACACGCCCTTTTTGCCTATTGGACTATTTCCCGGACGATTTTCTGATGATCGTGGATGAAAGTCATGTTTCTATGCCTCAGGTAAGTGCCATGTACGGCGGCGACCGAAGCAGAAAAGAAAACTTGGTAGAATACGGGTTTCGATTGCCGGCTGCCATGGACAACCGACCCCTTAAGTTTGAAGAGTTTGAGGTGTTGCAAAATCAAGTGATATACGTAAGTGCCACCCCTGCCGATTATGAATTGGAGAAAAGTGGAGGAGTTTATGTCGAACAGGTAATTCGGCCAACGGGATTGTTAGACCCTCTAATAGAAATTCGTCCAAGCCTGAATCAAATTGACGACCTTTTAGAAGAGATTCAATTATGCGTGGAAAAAGATGAACGCGTACTAGTGACAACACTTACAAAGCGTATGGCTGAAGAGCTCACCAAATACATGGCGCGCATCAATATTCGTTGTAGATATATTCATAGTGACGTGGATACCTTGGAACGGGTTGAGATCATGCAGGACTTGCGATTGGGTTTGTTTGATGTGTTGGTAGGCGTAAATTTATTGCGAGAAGGATTGGATTTACCGGAAGTATCACTAGTTGCCATTTTGGATGCAGATAAGGAAGGTTTTTTGCGCAGTGCCCGCTCCCTCACACAAACTGTAGGTCGTGCGGCCAGACACGTGAATGGGAAAGCGATCATGTATGCCGACAAAATTACAAAAAGTATCCAGGCCACTCTTGATGCAACAGAATATCGAAGAAGTAAGCAAACCCAATACAATATTGAACATGGCATTACTCCAACTGCCATTAAAAAATCGTTGGAAAATGCGTTAACCAAAAAGAAAACAGAAGCATATTCCTTTGAAACGGCAGCATCGCTTGCTGCGGAATCTCAAAATGAATATCTGACCAAAGAACAAATTGAAAAGAAGGTGAGAGATACCCGAAAGGAAATGGAAAAAGCCGCCAAGGAATTAGACTTTATAATGGCTGCCAAATTGAGGGATAAAATCAAATCCTATCAAAAAAAATTGGAGAGCTTGAAGGAATAGAAAAATAGAGAATCGCCTATTTAACACAACCTATTTGCCCTTTTAAACATTATTAAAAGCAATTACATGTCCAACAAAACGATTATAGCGCATCGTGGGGCTTCAGGGTACCTTCCTGAACATACCGTAGCCTGTAAAGCAATGGCCTATGCCATGCATCCCGATTTTATTGAACAGGACGTGGTTTTAAGTAAAGATAAGATCCCTATTGTTATCCACGATATCCATTTAGATACTACGACCAATGTCTCCACTCTTTACGGTGACCGAAGGAGAGAGGATGGTCGTTATTATGTCATCGATTTTACTTTTGAAGAGTTAAAAACACTGAAGGTGCATGAACGCATCGATATTTCCTCCGGGAAAGCCGTTTATCCGAATCGATTTCCTTTAGGTAAATTACGCTTTGGTTTGCATTCCTTGGCTGAAGAAATTGAATTGATACAAGGATTAAATAAGAGCACGGGTTATAATATTGGAATTTATCCGGAAATAAAAGACCCTCAATTTCATCGAAATGAAGGAATGGACATTTCGTTGATCGTATTAGGTATTTTAAGAGAATACGGATACACTTCGAAAAAAGATCTTTGCCTTTTACAATGTTTTGACGGTCTAGAATTACAACGAATCCGAACAGAACTGAAATGCGAACTCTGCCTGGTGCAATTAATGGAACTTGAATCGGAGATTAAATCCATTCCCCATTTTGCCAACTATGTCGATGGTCTTGGCCCTTGGTTAGGTTTATTGAATGTATCAAATTTGATGGAGTTGGCGAAAGAGCATCATTTGTTCGTACACGCCTATACTTTGAGAGCAGAAGAATTAAATAATGCCCTATCTTTCGACGACCTACTTTATAAAATATTGATTAAGGATGGTGTTGATGGAGTGTTCACAGATCAACCGGATCTTGTATTAAATTTTTTAAATAGAGTGCCATGAGCTATCATCCCGATTCGACCCGTCTTAACAAAGCCATAAGCGACAGTGGATACTGTTCTCGTCGACAAGCAGACAGCTTTATTGAAAAAGGTCAGGTTACCGTTAATGGCGAAGTAGCAGGATTAGGTGATAGAGTCATGCCTAATGACAAAATTATGGTCAATGGAGAACAAATCAAGGAAAATGAAAAATTGGTCTATTTGGCACTTAACAAACCGGTTGGAATAACTAGCACCACAGATACTCGTATTAAAGGAAATGTCGTAGATTTTATTGGTCATAAGGAAAGGATCTTTCATATTGGACGACTGGATAAACCCAGTGAAGGACTTATCCTTATGACAAACGACGGAGATATCGTAAACAAAATTCTTCGAGCGGGTAATGAGCATGAAAAAGAATATATTGTCAAGGTAGATCGCCCGATCACGGATGATTTTTTAAATCGTATGCGGAATGGGATCCCGATCTTGGAAACAATTACGAAGAAATGCAAGGTAGAAAAGATAAGTAGATTTGTATTTCGTATTATTCTGGTACAAGGCCTAAATCGTCAAATTCGAAGAATGTGTGAATACTTGGAGTACGAAGTACTTGAATTAAAGCGAATTAGGATCATGAATATTGAACTAGGAAATTTACCTGTCGGTAAATGGCGAGATTTGACACAAGAAGAATTAAAAGGTTTACAACGGTCCATTCAAAACTCAGACAACAGTTCGTTTGTTGATGCGAAGGAGGAGAAAAGAGTGGGAAAAGGAGGAGATCGTTAAAAAAATAACCGCGTGCCGATTGAGAAGCACGCGGTTATACAACTAACTAACCAAATTAATTTCAATTATGAAATCTCAACCATACGTTTAATATTTTTAGCTTCCTCTAATTTTGGAAGCTCAATTCTTAGAATTCCATTTTCGTAACCAGCAATGATACTATCCTTTTTTACTATATCCGGAAGCAAAAAAGTTCGTTGGAACGAAGTAAATCCGAATTCTTTTCGAGTAAATTTAGTGTCGTCCTCATTGCGCTCAACACTCTCATTTTCAGCACTATTCGACGATACTTTTAGCACATTTTTATCTAATTCTATCGCAATGTTCTCTTTCTTCAAACCCGGTACCGCTAATTCGAGCACAAAATTGGAAAAATTCTCTTTAATATTCGCAGCAGGAATGCTAAATCTTTCATAATTAATTACATCCAGTCTATTTTCAGGTAAAAACTCTTCAAAGATAGAGGGTAACCAATCGCTACTTTTTTTAACTATTTTCATGACGCTTTATTGTTTTGAGTTATACATTTTTTTTCTAAATCAGCAAATAAAGTTCCAGAAGTAAAAAAATGTCAATTTGTCCTGTATATCAGAACTTTAACCGACTTTCTGTCTGTTTCTTGTCGATTTCAGTTATAATAGGACTGAAATATGGCAATTAACTCTTGAGCGGGTATTATTTTATCCTCAAATTGGTCCATCTTGAGAAGAATTTGATCAATGGCCCCGGGTCGAATACCCATCTTAAGCCCAAAATTACGCAAGGCAACGACTTCCTTTTCATGCGTTTCTCTGTCCACATTCATTACCAGTAATAATTTATGAAAATGAGTGATTCGTTCCATTTCAGAGAATAAAGGGACCGATGGTTGCGGATTTTCAAACAGATCTTCAATAGCATCAAAATCTAATCCCATGCGAGATCCAATTCGATGAATGAAGTCATGTTCGGCCGAATCGATAATTCCATCAGCCTGAGCCAAGGTTATTAGATCACTGAGCAAAGATTTATGATGTCCTGAATTCATTTTACAATACTACTAAAATTTTAGACTTTCCCATAAAAAAACCCGGTACTCCCGGGTTTTTTGGGTCAATGATTGGTTAACTTTTTGACGTGAAAGTTACGGGTAATTGATATGCTTTCCCTTTTTCTAATCCGTTGTTCAATTTTTGATAATTCAATCGGGCCTTCACATAATTTTCCAATGTTTGGTTATCCGTATGCACAGATAATACGACCAATTGATCTTCATCATTCACAAATAGAGAAACTTGGGCGCTTAATTTTTCTGTTACTTCAAAAGAAGGACTTTTTAACATTTCTGCTATTTCCTCTGATGCAAGTTGAATTTGTTTTTTGTCGTCCACCGGTTGATTCGCGGCGCTTAAAGTGGTCACACTAACTAACACTACTGCTAAAAGAATTGATTTGATTGTTTTCATGATTATTCGTTTTAAGATTGATACCTAATAGACGATACCTCATAACAAATGTTACTTAAATAGTTCATTTTTAACGCTATGTTAACCTATGTACAAAAAAAAGCCCCAACATTGGGGCTTTCGATAAAATGTTCTTTTATACACTTAGGACAGGACAGCTTGAACTTTATCCGCAGCTTCTTGGAATTCAATAGCCGAATATACATCCAGTCCACTATTATCAATAATCTCTTTCGCTATATCCGCATTGGTCCCTTGCAATCGTACAATTATTGGTACATGTATTGTACCCATGTTATTATAAGCATCAACAATTCCTTGCGCCACTCGATCACAACGAACGATCCCTCCAAATATATTAACGAGAATTGCCTTTACATTAGGATCCTTTAAGATCAATTTGAAAGCCGATTCCACACGCTCTGCGTCTGCTGTTCCACCTACATCCAAAAAGTTGGCCGGTTCCCCGCCTGCTTGTTTTATCAAATCCATGGTTGCCATCGCTAATCCGGCTCCATTCACCATACATCCCACATTCCCATCTAGATCCACATAGTTTAATCCCGACTCCTTCGCTTCTACCTCCACGGCGTTCTCTTCGCGCAAATCCCGCATAACCTCATAATCTTTATGGCGATACAGTGCATTATCATCTATTGTAACTTTGGCATCCACTGCAATGACTCGATCATCACTGGTTTTCAACACAGGATTGATCTCAAAAAGTGAAGCATCCGATTTTGAATAGGCCGTATAAAGAGCCGTAACGAATTTGGTCATTTGTTTAAAAGCTTGTCCGCTCAATCCCAAATTGAAAGCTATTTTTCTGGCTTGAAAGGCCTGCAACCCTACAGCCGGGTCAATTTCTTCCGTAAAAATTAAATGTGGGGTCTTCTCGGCAACCGTTTCAATATCCATTCCCCCTTCCGTAGAATACATGATCATATTTCGACCGATCGATCGATTCAATAATACACTCATATAATATTCCTCCGGCTCAGACGCTCCGGGATAATATACATCTTCAGTCACTAATACCTGATGTACTTTTTTCCCTTCCGCACTGGTTTGCGGGGTGATTAGGTTCATGCCAATGATTTGACTCGCCAATTGCTCCACTTGCTCCAAATTTTTCGCAAGTTTAACACCTCCTCCTTTACCTCTACCTCCCGCATGTACCTGTGCTTTGATCACATGCCATCCTGTTCCCGTTTCTTCGGTTAACTTTTTGGCTGCTGCTACAGCTTCCGCAGGTGTTTCAGCGACAATTCCACGTTGAATGTCCACTCCAAAACTACTTAATATCTCTTTTCCTTGGTATTCGTGTAAATTCATTTTTATTGATTTTTTTCAGCTTCACAAAAGTAATAAATGTTGGGATGAAATACCCCATCTTTTGGTTTTTTGGAAATAGTTTTTCGGTTTTAGATGAAATAATAAGTAGATTTAAACCCTAGCGCTTATTTTTGCATTCCCTTTTCGGAATAAAAACTCAATAAGCATGACAAATCAAGATCTTCTCGCCGCGGTTAAAGAATATGGTAGCCCGTTATATATATACGATGCCGCTATGATGGAATCGCAATACAACAGACTTGTAAACGCCTTTAAGGACGTGAAGCATATAAAAGTAAATTATGCCGTGAAAGCCTTGTCCAATATGTCCGTTTTGAAACTATTACATTCCTTTGGAGCCGGGATGGACACAGTTTCTATTCAGGAGGTGAAATTAGCTTTGACGGCCGGGATTCCACCGGAGATGATTATTTATACCCCTAACGGTGTTTCTTTGGAAGAAATCGAAAAGGCAGTAACCTTAGGCGTTCAGATTAACATCGACAATTTGTCCATTTTGGAACAATTTGGAACTAAGTACCCAAAAATTCCTGTGTGTATTCGTATCAATCCTCATGTGATGGCAGGCGGAAATACCAATATCTCGGTGGGTCACATTGATAGCAAGTTTGGAATTTCTATCCACCAGATGCCTCATATTCAGCGTATTGTAGATAATACAGGCATGCATATCAATGGAATTCATATGCATACCGGGAGTGATATCTTGGATATAGACGTCTTTTTATATGCATCCGAAATTTTATTTGATGCAGCGACCCATTTTAAGGATTTAGAATTTATTGACTTCGGAAGTGGTTTTAAAGTGCCTTACAAAACAGGTGACATTGAGACCAATGTGGAGGAATTCGGCGAAAAATTAAGTAAGCGATTTAATACGTTCTGTGATAATTATGGAAAAGAGCTCACATTGGCCTTTGAACCCGGAAAGTTTTTAGTGAGTGAGTCAGGAAAGTTTTTGGCAAAAGTGAATGTGGTCAAACAGACAACCTCAACGGTATTCGCACAAATAGATAGTGGTTTTAACCATCTGATTCGACCTATGTTATATGGCAGTCAACACGAGATCATCAATATCAGTAATCCTGATGGGAAGGAACGATTTTATAGCGTTGTAGGCTATATTTGTGAAACAGATACCTTTGCCAATAATAGAAGGATTAATGAAATTTCTGAAGGAGATATCCTTTCTTTTCACAATGCCGGAGCATATTGTTTTACGATGTCAAGCAATTATAATTCAAGATATCGTCCGGCTGAAGTACTCTGGTACCAAGGCAAACCACACTTGATTCAAAAAAGAGAAACCTTTGAGGATTTAGTAAAAAATCAAGTACAAATCGAATTATAGTCATGCTAAAGGAACTTAAAAGTTCGTTCAATAAGTTCATTTTCATAGGATTCATATTGAGCTTCTTTTTTTCGAGTTGCGAACAACCGAAAACCTCACCTTTGGAGAAGGCACTATGGAGCGCTCATCCTGCCATGTTAAAGGTATTGCATGACCCAAAGGGTTTTGAGATCCAAATTATTTACACCCAAATTGATTACAACGAAAAAGGAGAGGTTTTCTTTACGGATTATACCTTTCGCAGTGACACAATACAGTATTTCTATCCTGCCAGTACCGTAAAATTACCCATGGCCGTATTAGCTTTGGAAGTAATAGATTCCATTAAAGAATTACAAATAGACACCCCGTACTTCATAAAGTATGATAGTGTTACGCATTCTGTAAGTGATGACGTGCGGCAAATATTAGCCGTGAGCGATAATGATGCGTATAACCGATTGTATGAAATGTTGGGGAGAGATTATGTAAACAAAAGGATGAAGGAATTGGGTATATCCGCTTTTAGGCTGGCTCACCGACTTGACACTGATAGTTCTGACAGAACACATAGAATACCGCTTGCTTTTCTCCGGAAAAAGGACACTTTGTTTCTCGGTGGCGGGTTGGATAGGGATATCCAGCCTTTATTCAAAAAAGGGATCCGAAAGGGAAAAGGGGTAATGCATGATGATCAAATTATTGGTGAACCGATGGATTTTTCAATGAAGAACTTCTTTCCTCTTCAGGCTCAACAAGAGTTATTGAAACGTATTTTCTTTCCGGAATTCTACCCCAAGGATCAACAACTTCGACTTTCAGGTTCTACTCGGCTGTTTTTACAAGAACAAATGCATACCCTTCCATCCGACAACGGCTATAATGCTGAAGAATTCTATGATAGTTATGGTAAATTCTTTTTGTATGGCGATTCAAAAGAACGTATTCCTAAGACGATAAAGATCTATAATAAAGTAGGCTACGCATATGGAACTCTCACGGACACCGCCTATATCGTTGATGAGGTCAATGAGGTTGAATTCATGGTGACGGCTACTATTTTGGTGAATGCGAACGGGATATTCAATGACGACGTGTACGAATACGAATCGATCGGGATTCCGTTTTTGGCGCAATTAGGAAGGGAATTATATTTGCAGGAGCGAAGTAGGAATTAAAATAAATCTTGAACCTCCCTTTTAGCTTGTCTGTATTCAGTCAACATATCCTCCAAGATTTTACCGGCAGGTTTAATATCGTGAATAAGTCCTGCTATTTGTCCTATTTCCAGCTCGCCTTCGATAAGATCACCTTCAAACATGCCTCGTTTGGCCCGAGCTCTGCCTAAAAGTGTTTTAAGGTCTTCGACGGAAGGAGCTGTTTTGTACAATTCTTTTAGATCTTGGTAGAATTTATTTTTAATCAGTCGAACGGGCGCTAATTCCTTTAATGTCAATTCTGTATCCCCTTCCTGAGCGTTTACTACCACCGATTTAAAATTAGGATGTGCACTACTCTCTTCAGACGCAACAAACCTACTTCCTACCTGAACTGCATCTGCACCCAGGGTCATAGCGGCCAACATCCCTCTTCCGGTAGCAATTCCTCCCGCGGCAATTAAGGGAACTGAAATTTTCTCCTTCACCATCGGGATCAAGGTAAAAGTGGTTGTTTCTTCTCGTCCGTTATGTCCCCCGGCCTCAAATCCTTCAGCGACCACCGCATCCACTCCGGCGTCTTGTGCTTTTAATGCAAACTTCACGCTGCTTACCACATGAATCACAATTATGCCATGAGATTTTAAGCGATGCGTATAACTTTTCGGATTTCCCGCGGAAGTGAAAACAATTGGCACTTTTTCTTCTATAATGATATCGATTAGTTCCTCAATATTTGGATAAAGCATGGGAACGTTCACCCCAAAAGGCTTTTGAGTTGCCTTTTTACATTTATGAATGTGTTCCCGCAATACATCCGGATACATGGATCCCGCTCCCAACAATCCTAAACCGCCGGCATTACTCACAGCGCTGGCAAGTCGCCATCCACTGTTCCATATCATTCCGGCCTGAATGATGGGATAATTGATTTGAAATAATTGTGTAATCCTGTTGGGCACTACTGCTTTACAATTTTGAACGAATTTTGAGCAGACTCACTCTTTACATTGGCGATATATATTCCTGATGCCAGTGCTGAAAAGTTCACTGCATTATTTTGAGCAGTAACTTCAGCGCGAATAACTTGCTCTCCTAATATATTGTATACTTCAACCATGGCGGAATCAATATTTTGCGGAAAAGAAACGAATAACTGATCTATTACCGGATTCGGATATACGGCAAAGTTAATGCTCAAAAAAGCTTCTTCGATACCCAGGCCAGTTAAAGCATAGTATGCATCATGAAAATTTGGGATTCCATAGCCCATTTGATCCGTTGGATTGGCAAATAAATGAGCCGATTCCCGGACCACCTGCATCACTTCAAAGTTTTTTGCTTCCGGTTTAGCTTGCCATAAACATGTGATGGCACCGGCCAATATAGGGGAACTAAAGGAGGTTCCGCTGCTAAAATCAACATTTCCATTTTGTGAGATTACCGCCGAACTTTGCCCTTGGGCCATCACATCCGGTTTGATCCTGCCGTCTACTGTTGGACCTCTGGAACTAAAGGAAACATAATTCCCATTTGAATCTACAGCACCGATGGTAAAGGAACCTATCGCATCGGCGGGAGTCGCTACAGTTCCAAAGGAATTCCCTTGATTCCCAGCTGAATTTACTAATAGCATACCTTTATCAAGCGCAAAGTTAGCCCCACGTGCGGCGAAGGTAGTCACCCCATCCAGATCTTCATAACTATGATCGTAATTAGGGTTATCGTAGGCTTGATAGCTCAATGAGGTATTAACGACATCTACACCAAGACTGTCTGCTCTCTCTAAAGCTTCTACCCACCAAGCTTCTTCTCTTGGGTTTTCATCCGGGCCATATTCCGTTCTAAACAAATATAAAGACACATCAGGGGCAGTACCTACAAATTGGTTTTCGAGATACCCTGCGATATCACTTGTGGTATTTATGCCGTGAGAACCTGTCCCGGTCACATCGGTTGTTCTGCTGTAGAAATCGTATGTTCCCAACAAACGACCATTATTCACTACATGAGTAAAACCAGGATTAGTTTCAAAATTTGGGAATCCGGCATCCATCACAGCGACTATCATACCTTCTCCGGTAAAATCTTGCTGATGAAGATAATCTCCTGAGATCATTTCAATCTGATTCGCCGCAGCACCGTAATTATATTCAACTCTGAGATTTTGATTCTCGATCTCGAATTTATCATTATGAACAATGGGTGAAGGGAAGTTCAAATCCTTATCGGCATATTCCACGCCGGTAACGAAGGGCAGGGTCAACAATTCCTCAATGTTGTTCATTGATCCTTGCACATAGACACAATTCATCCATTTAGATTTTGCCCATACGGTAATACCGGGGGAGTTCTTAATCTCTGTGATATAAGCTTCCGTCACCGGCACATCTCTTTCATCAATTACAACCTCATGCAACATCTTTCGGTCAAGAGCTTCCTGAGTAAGTATGGTAATTGGGTTCTCTATGGATGCTTGAACATTTTCTTTATCGGCAAAAAATATCCAAGCGTCCTGCATTTGGGACATGCCCAGTTGCGTACTCAAAATAGCTACTAATAATAAAAATTTTTTCATTTTAATTTAAGATATTACGCCACTCCCTTGCAATTCTTCCCCTAGATACCAGGCTACAAATTGACCTTCAGTTATGGCAGATTGCGGTTTTTCAAATATAACATAAAGACCGGAATCCACCCTATGCAATACTGCTTTTTCCAAAGGTTGGCGGTAACGAATACGCGCCATTACTTCCATAGATTGGTTCGATAGTAGCTCTTTATCCGCTCGAACCCAATGAATCTCATCCGATGTCACAAACAAACCGCGACGGTATAATCCGGGATGCGCTTTGCCCTGACCTGTATAAATTATATTTTTGTCTACATCCGTATCAATCACAAATAAAGGATCTTTGGTACCCCCCACTGCAAGTCCTTTTCGTTGCCCTTTAGTAAAAAAATGGGCCCCTTGATGTGTTCCGATCACCTTTCCATCCTCCGGATGGTATTCGTATTTAGTCGATAAATAAGCAAGTTCTTCCTTTTCTGAATTAAATTCAGGGATCTCTTTCTCATATGCTGAAAATTCTGAGGGAACCTCAACGATCAACCCTTCCTTGGGTTTCAACTGCTGCTGTAAGAAGTCCGGCAAACGAACCTTTCCAATAAAACATAACCCTTGTGAATCTCTTTTTTCAGCAGTGATCAATTCCTGTTCAGCCGCTATTCTTCGGACTTCTGATTTCAATAATTCCCCAATGGGAAATAAAGTTTTCGCCAATTGTTCTTGAGATAATTGACAAAGAAAATAAGATTGGTCCTTGTTGGGATCTTTTCCTGAAAGTAACTGAAAAATTTCATTACCGTCCTTTTCCAATACCCCCTTTCGGCAATAGTGACCGGTAGCGACATAATTAGCGCCCAGTTTTAAGGCAATTTTCAGAAACACATCAAATTTGATCTCGCGATTGCATAATACATCAGGATTCGGTGTACGACCCATCTTGTACTCCTGAAACATGTAATCCACAATACGTTCTTTGTATTGCTCACTTAAATCAACGGTTTGAAAAGGTATTCCTAATTTCTGAGCGACGAGCATAGCATCATTGCTATCTTCGAGCCACGGACATTCATTAGAGATTGTAACAGAATCGTCGTGCCAATTTTTCATAAAGAGTCCAATGACCTCATACCCCTGTTCTTTTAAAAGATAGGCAGCCACGCTGGAGTCCACTCCTCCACTTAATCCAACAACAACTCGTTTTTTCATTAGATTTTTGGTCGACAAAATTAGGAAACCTTACTCTTGTTCCGACTTATTGATCGGCTTTGGATAAGTTTCTTCTAATTCAAGTTTTCCATTTTTGTAGTATTTCCAAAGTCCGTGCTTCTTGTCGTCTTTGTAGAATCCTTCTACCACTATATTCCCGAAGGCATCGTAATAAAGAGCCGCTCCTTGAAGCATATCATCGCGATACTGTAGTTTTTTAATAATCACTCCCTCCGGAGAATAGTATATATTTTCTCCTTCCTTGAGCCCTTGTTCATAGTAAATCTCTTCCGTAATAGTCCCGTCGGGATAATAAGTTGTTTGCTTCCCTTGAAGTTTCCCATTCTTGTAGAACTCCTTGCTCATGATTTGAGAAGAATTCTTATGATATGATATCCACTCTCCTTCGCGCTCTCTATCAACTAATTTCCCTTCACTCACCAACTTCCCCTTAATGGTAAAATATTGAACCAATACGGAATTATCTTTGGTATTAAATGTTCGGGTAGCCGTTGGTTGATTTCCGCATTCTTCACAATAGAATTTAAAAACCCCCACTTCTTTTCCATGTTCAAAAGTTCCTTCATAACGCAACTGCTCAGTATCCGGATAAAATTTACGCCAAAGTCCGTGCCTAGCCCCTTTGGCGTCCATTTTATTAATGCTCTCTTGCGCTCCAAGCGTAACTGCACAAAAAATAAAACAACTGAAAACAATTAGACTAACTTTCATTATTGAGTATTTTCAATAAAACGTATGATCATGTACAATTATTTCTTTCGCCCTTTTTGAGCCTTTTTTTGTTCTTCAGCCTGCTCCATCATTTCAGCCATTTTTCGCTGAAAACGATTTTGTTTTTTAGGCTTCGCTTTATTCACTTGAATCTTCGCATGAATCTTGTCTTCATCGATGATAAAGTTCTTGATCACCAACATAATTCCAATGGTGATCACATTCGAAGTGAAATAATAAAGTGAAAGTCCACTGGCATAATTATTAAAGAATACCAGCATAAACAAAGGTGATAAATACATCAGAAACTTCATGTTTGGCATACCGGGTTGCTGTTGTTGTTGCATTTGTTGTCCGGTGCTCATCATCATATAGATAAAGATGGCTATCGAAGCCAAAATAGGAAACAGGCTCACATGGTCGCCATAGAACGGAATATGAAAAGGTAATTCCGCGACCACATCATAACTCGCCAAATCATCTGCCCATAAAAAACTTTTCTGGCGTAAATCGAAAGCTGTCGGGAAAAAAGTAAAAAGCGCATAAAAGACGGGAATTTGCAATAGCGCAGGTAAACAACCTTTCAATGGGCTGGCTCCGGCTATGTTTTGCAATTTCAGTGTTTCCTGCTGGATCTTCATTTGATTCCCTTCAAACTTCTTTTTGATCTCATCCATCTCCGGTTTCAATACCTTCAACTTCGCCTGAGAAAGGTATTGTTTGTATTGAACGGGAGAAAGCAAGAGCTTAAATAAGATCGTGAGCACAATAATTGCTATCCCTGCAGGGAACCAATCACTTAACATGCTAAATACGGGAATGATGACATATTTGTTTATCACTCCAAAGATTCCCCAACCTAAAGGCATGGCTTCATCCAAATTTCTGTCGTAATGTTTGAATATTTGATAATCGGTGGGACCGTAATACATATTCATATCATAGGCCAAAGCCCCTCCTTTGGGCTCCAACAACATTTTGGCTCCATATTTTTTTGTGAAGACGCTATCAACTTCTTCATCTTTAACTAAATCCTCGGAAGTGAATTTCACTTCTTTAAAAGGCGTATCGGTTAGTAGCATTGAACTGAAAAAATGCTGACGGAAATTCATCCATGTAACCTCCAACTCGGTCTCCTCATCGCTACCCACGGGATCCAATTTTGAATGATCCGCTCCATTTTCAAACTCATAAGAAAGGCGAGTATATCTATTTTCATAGGTAATACTTTTGGCATGACGATAGCCCTTAAAGTTCCAGTCCAAATACATCGGTTCCGCTGTATTAAGAATTCCTTCCAGGCCTTGACTACGAAGGGCAAAGTCCAGCATATAATCCCCTGGCTTAAGCTCGTATCTGTATTCAATAAATGCACTTTCAGATGTCTTTAATTTCATGGAAAGCACCTGATTTTCTCCATTTTTCGAAATAGTAGGCTCGAAAAACAGATCGCGGCTATTCAATAATCTGTTCTCCGCAGAGAACTGAAGATTAAAATCGTTATTCCCTTCCTTAATTAAATAAACCGGTTTTCCCTCGTATTGTGTTTGCTCCTTCAACTTAGCTTCAACGATGAAGCCCCCTTTATTACTTACCGTTAAGACTAACACATCATTCTCGATAGTAGTGGTGGATTCTTCAGCTGAGGACAGAGTTCCGGAATAAGCGAATGAACCCAACCGATTTTTCAAGGTTTCCAATCCCAAGGTATCCGCAACATTGATGGCATTCACTTCAGAACTTGTGACCTCCACCACAGGAACCTGTTGTGCCTCTGATGCTTCCAGCTCTTTTACTTGCTCAGTTTGAGCCTTTTTAGCTTCCTGTTCTTCCGGAGTGGGTTGATTTTGGTACAGCATCCATAAAAGGATACCTCCAATTAATAAAAATCCAATTAATGAATTAAGATCAAACTTTTTTTCTTCCATTTCTTATTAAATTCTTTCACAAAACCGCAAAAGCGCTAGTTGTTCATATTTTACAAGAATCTGCCCAAAAATAATATCCAGACAAATTGTCGCAGCTTATTGTTTCGAATGCTTAAAAGCTGCCGCCACAAACCCTACAAATAATGGGTGCGGATTAGCCACAGTACTTTTATATTCCGGATGATATTGTACCCCTACAAACCAAGGATGGGCAGGAATTTCCACTATCTCTACCAATCCTGTATCGGGATTGATTCCTGTAGCCTTTAATCCTGCATTTTCCAAAAGGTCGCGATACTTATTGTTGTATTCATAACGATGACGATGACGCTCTAAGATGGATTGTTTTTGATAAATTCCACTAACGATACTACCTTCTTTCAGATCGCATTTCCATGCCCCTAGACGCATGGTTCCCCCTTTTTTGGTAATATGCTTTTGTTCTTCCATCAAGTCTATTACCGGATAAGGGGTATTTACATCCATTTCGGTGCTGTTGGCTCCTTTTAATCCCAATATATTGCGTGCATATTCAATTACTGCCATCTGCATGCCCAGACAAATTCCGAGGAAAGGTAAATCGTTTTCTCGAGCATAGCGAACTGCTTCAATCTTTCCTTCAATACCACGCTCTCCAAATCCGGGAGCTACTAGAATTCCATCCAGTCCTTTTAATTCATTTTCGATATTCTTTGTATCGATAAATTCAGAATGAATTGAGACCACCTCAACCGCAACTTCATTTGTGGCTCCTGCATGAATAAATGCTTCTAAGATTGATTTATAGCTATCTTGCAGCTCCACATACTTCCCTATCAATCCTACCCGAACATTTCCTTTGGGATTTTTATGACGCTGTAAAAAGTTGTTCCACTGTTCCAAATTAGGTTGAACATTTTGGTCTAAATGTAATTTACGCAGTGCTATTCGATCCAATCCTTCTTCCAGCATCATGTTAGGCACATCATAGATCGTAGAAGCATCGATCGATTCGATCACTGCATCCTTTTCCACATTACAGAACAATGCCAATTTGGCTCGTAGATCCTCACTTAGCTCATGTTCCGTGCGACAAACTAAAATATCAGCTTGAATTCCGCTTTCCATCAATGTTTTTACCGAATGTTGAGTCGGCTTGGTCTTTAATTCTCTCGCGGCAGATAAATAAGGGATCAGTGTAAGATGTATAAATAGTGTATTGCCATTTCCCAGTTCCCACTTTAATTGTCTTACCGATTCGATGTAAGGCAAGGATTCAATATCCCCGACCGTACCGCCAATTTCCGTAATTACTATATCGTAGTCTCCACTGTTTCCCAGGATCTGAATACGTTCTTTTATTTCATTGGTGATATGCGGAATCACTTGCACGGTTTTTCCTAAGAATTCACCACGACGTTCCTTTTCAATAACACTTTGATAGATTCTTCCGGTAGTAACATTGTTGGCTTGTGAGGTAGGAACATTTAAGAATCGTTCGTAATGGCCTAAATCCAAATCGGTTTCAGCACCGTCGTCGGTAACATAACATTCTCCGTGTTCGTAGGGATTTAAGGTGCCGGGATCGACATTAATATAGGGGTCTAATTTTTGAATGGCTACTCGATACCCTCTTGCTTGCAGCAATTTAGCCAACGATGCAGCGATAATACCCTTACCTAATGATGATGAAACCCCGCCCGTAACGAAGATGTACTTTGTAGTGCCCATAAAATGATGCTTGTTGTTACCTATACGGGATGCAAAGATAGGGTTTTATTGTAGAGCTCCCCAACGAATTTTTAAAATAAGATAGAGATCTTTATCTTTTGTTAACCTTTTTAATCTTTCATTGGTTTCCAATTTGTATTGGTAATGTTAATTTGGCCATCAAACTTACTACCGACCATGGAACAGTTAATACGTCAACAAAGAAACTCTAAAATTTCATGCTTTACCTTTCTTTCGGTTGCTATAGGTATTGTTTACCTATGGTTTGGAGCTTTAAAGTTTTTCCCACATCTAAGTCCCGCAGAGGATTTAGCCAAAAACACAATAAATCTGATCACTTTTGGTTGGATACCCTCTCATATTTCCATCATCCTTTTGGCAATTTGGGAAACAGTATTAGGATTTATGTTTATTACCAATTGTTGCAGAAAAGTGGCCATTTGGGCAGCTCTTGTACATATGGTTTGTACTTTCACGCCCCTTTTCTTCTTTCCAGAAATTTCATTCACTCAAAATGCATTCACTTTCACCTTATTGGGTCAATATATCGTGAAAAACTTAATCATCATTGGAGCCCTATGGGTGTTGTATCAATACGAAATCTCCAGAAATGAAATGGTAACCACGACAAATCGATAGAAACATATAGGACTATTTACTTATAAGCGGTTTGATAAGAGCTTCAAGACCGTTGATCTTTATTTCGTGCATCTCTTTCATAAGGCTACCCAGTTTTCCTTCCGGAAATCCTTTTTGTCGGAACCAGGTATAATAAAATTCGGGAATATTTACCAAATACTCCCCTTTATATTTTCCGAAAGGCATTTTATAATTGGCTAATTCCCGCAGATGATTGTGATCTATTTCCAATCTTCATATTCTTTAAGCTGTTGTGCGACGAAAGCACGCCATTGATACTCATGCTCTTTATTATTCGAATGATCACTTTCTTTATCATACAGAAGCTGCATCTGCCTTCTTTCTAATTCGATCGAATGATATTTTTCCTCAGATAATCGCCTGAAATCCGGACTGTCCTTTATTAAAAATAAAGCTCTTCTCAACTTTCGGGCATGCCATTCACTTATATCGAAATGGGTCTGTTCATGTTGTAAGATATAGGAAGAAACACTGCCGGACTTATACCAAGATAGCAGGGGGTAAAAATTACTCAGCACGGTATAATTGAACTTTCCTTGTCCATTTGCCTCTTTATAAGAAAACGCGAAAGAAATGCCTGAATTAGTGCTTGCCACAAACTCCTCTGCCTCGTTGGGAACTCCTCGAAAATCATCCCATGTAAGCAGCTTTTCAGCACTCCATTGAATTTTTTCATCTTCGGAAACGGAAGGGTGCCAACCGAGAAACCATAAAGTGATCCAGAGAACTATTTTCATTAATAAATTAACGCTTAGTGTACTTAATTATTGAGTCAAGAAGTTTTAATCATTCAAAGATCCCAGTGAAACGATAGCGCTCTTTCAATATCCGGATGCAAGCTAAACTCCACGGGGCAAGTTCGTGCGGTATGTTCTAAAATCTTTTGATTTCGTTCCGAAATATCGGCGGGAAAGTGCATAATAATCTCTATTCGAGCTATACGCCTGGGATCGGAGGCCATTATTTTGGTCACCTCGGCAGTAGATCCCGATATATCTATGTCTAAATCATCTGCTTTGATGCCCATGGTCGTGAGCATACAGTTCGCCAGGCCCGTAGCCACCGTATCGGTAGGCGAAAAAGCCTCTCCTTTCCCCTTGTTATCAATGGGAGCATCAGTTATAAATGAGACGCCTGATTTCAGGTGTTCATTCTTAGTCCGGAGATTACCCAGATAGATCACTTTTGAAGTACTCATTATTTTACAATTTCTAATTGCAGTTCTTGGTTGTATTTCAGAATATAAAAAGACTGATTTGTATATCCGGAAAGTGATTTTTTCTCATAGTGGAACTTATTTTCAATATACTCAGTTTCCCCATCGCTCTCTACAGATTCATAGATTGAATCCGCACTGGCCAAACGCAACAGTATATCATAGGTAACATCGAATCCTCGAACGGCAAATCGGTTTGGATAGACTCCATATTCATTTTTATAACTTACGAGAAAGGCATTTTTATCGTCCAGTGTATACGTTTTGCTTACGGAAGGAAATGTGAATTGCAAGTTCGACAAGTGCATATTGGATACATCATCGTATTCAAAACTATCGTTCTTGGCGGTGGTAAAAAGACGTATTTGATAGGTTTTTGGCATGCCGTTCAATAAACCTATAGCGTTACTTATTACGATCGGATTTGTGGATTCCAGTAGGACCCAGTTCTCTTGGTTATTAATTAACTTACCTTCAATATCCCCTGAATAGAAAAATCCGGCTTCTCTGGGTGATAAGGTCCGAACCGAGGGAATGGACTCTTTAATAGCTTCTTTATTCGTGCCGGTCCTATCTGTGATCAATACAACATTTTTTCCTGCATGATTGTCCTTTAAATATTGGATCATGGCCAAAGCTAAGAGTTGATCATCGGGAAGTGTTTGAAACAAATTAGAAGTAAGCTTTAGATTTCTATTCGTCAAGGGCGAGAATACCGGAACGTCATTATTTTTAAGTTTTGAAGCCGCCAACTCAACATTTTTGCTAAGTAATGGTCCTATAACGGCGTCCATATTCGATAAGTCATTATCGTTCAGAATTTCATTTAACGCGGAAGAACTGCCTTCAGTATCGAAGACACGCAGGTCCACAGAAATGCCCTTATCTTTTATAAATTCGCTTGCCATCAGTACTCCGCTGTAAAAATCCAAGGCAATGCGTAACGTCCTATTACGCTGTAAAAGGTCTTCATTGGCTTCCAATGAATCCACATCGTAACTTCTTAATTGAAAAGGTAGTAATACCGCAATTTTCTTTTTGGAGGCATTCTTAATATGCGAGGACAGATCCACTTTATTAACTTCACGAATAATTTCTGTCGAATTTTTCTTCGGAATTTTTAAGATCATTCCTTCTTTCAATCCATCTTTGGCGTATGGATTCAAGGTTACGATCTCTTCTTCGGAAAGTCCTAATTTCACTTTTAATCGATAGAATCCCTCCTTTGCCTGCACTTCGTAAAAACCATAGCGATCTTCTTCTATCGTCGCTGTGTCCACAAAAGAAGTGGCAGGGACTTTCAATTGGGAACCCACAGCAAGATTCTCCTTCAGATTCGGGTTCATTTCCTGCAACTCATTTACTGAGATACCATATTTTCGGGCAATTCCGAATAGGGTTTCTTTGGGCCGAACTTCATGCAACGAGGTCTTTGGATCCGGAACGATCTCTTCCGTAGGTTCCTTTCCTTCGATCACCCCCCCGGAGGTTTTGAATTGAGGTATTTTTAAACGATCTCCTTTTTTAAGGTCATCGGAGTAAAGAAATTTATTATACTTTTTGAGATCATCTACTGTAATCCCGTATTGTTGTGAAATACTGAATAAGGTCTCCTTTCTTTTTACCCGATGATTTCTAAATTCAGAAATAACAACTTCTTCTATAGAAGCAGTAGGTAAGATCAATATCGAATTGACTGAAATTCCTGCCCGTGCGTCCGGATTTAATTTATAGATGGATGTTTCCGTAATTCCGTATTGTTTTGCGATACTATAAATGGTTTCCCCTTGGGTTACCTTATGGTTCCTATACGTTTCTTGAGCGCACAGGTTGGTTGTGGCCAAGAATGATATCCATATAAAAGAAAAGAAAACAATGAAAAACTTCAATATAAATAGGTTTTAACGAGTTACTATTATTCCCACTCTATAGTGGCGGGTGGCTTCGAACTGATGTCATATACCACTCTATTAACGCCTTTGACACGGTTTATTATATAATTTGAGGTTTCTTGTAAAAACTCATAAGGTAAATTCACCCAATCTGCGGTCATACCGTCGGTACTTTCTACCGCTCTCAACGCTACTACCCGCTCGTAAGTACGTTCATCTCCCATTACTCCCACACTCTGAACCGGTAAAAGAATGGCGCCGGCCTGCCAAACTTTATCATAGAGTTCCCATTTTTTCAATCCATTTATGAAAATGGCATCCACTTCTTGTAATATACGTACTTTTTCCTCTGTAATATCTCCAAGGATTCGAATCGCTAATCCGGGGCCCGGAAAAGGATGCCTTCCCAACAATTCGGGGTCGATGCCCATTTCGGCACCCACTCTGCGAACCTCGTCCTTAAAAAGCATTCGAAGTGGCTCTACCACCTTCAATTTCATATAATCTGGAAGTCCCCCCACATTATGATGTGATTTAATGGTCACCGAAGGACCGTTCACGGAAACACTTTCGATCACATCCGGATAAATAGTTCCTTGAGCCAACCAGTCCACATCTTCCACCAAATGAGCTTCGTGATCAAATACTTCAATAAAGGCTTTTCCTATCGCTTTTCTTTTTGTTTCCGGATCACTCTCGCCTTCCAAGGCTTTCAAGAAACGTGCCGAAGCATCTACCCCTTTTACATTTAAGCCCATATGCTGGTATTGATCCAAAACATTTTGGAATTCATTCTTTCTGAGCAAGCCATTATTTACAAAAATGCAATAGAGATTCTTCCCTATGGCTTTATTGAGCAACATTGCTGCAACCGTTGAATCTACTCCACCACTCAAGCCTAGTACAACCTTGTCGTTTCCAAGTTTTTCTTTTAATTCAGCCACTGTGGTGTCTACAAATGCGGCAGGAGTCCAAGTTGGCTTGATCCCGGCTATTTCGATGAGGAAGTTCTCGAGTAATTGCTTCCCATGTGTAGTGTGATATACTTCAGGATGGAACTGAATAGCATAAGTTTCTTCGCCTTCGATCTGATAGGCAGCGTTAGCTACATCATCCGTGCTTGCCAATCGAATCCCTTTCTTGGGTAACTGAGCAATGGTATCACTATGGCTCATCCAAACCTGGGTATCTTCCGGAATGTTCAAAAACAAACTGGACCCATCCAGGATGGTGTTCAACTTCGCTCTGCCGTATTCTCTGATGTTACTGGGTGTTACACTGCCGCCGTTGAAATGTGCCAGGTATTGAGCGCCATAACAAACTCCCAATAAAGGCAAAATTCCTTTAATTCTTGAGAGATCGGGATGGGGTGCATCTTCCGCCCTCACCGAAAAAGGACTTCCGGATAAAATAACCGCTTTAAAACCGGATAAATCATCCGGAATATGGTGGTATGGATGGATCTCACAATATATGTTCAATTCACGAACACGTCTCGCTATAAGCTGTGTATATTGAGAACCAAAATCAAGGATAAGGACGTTGTTTTGCATAGGCAAAAATAGTTTCTTTTTTACTTTTGACTAAATAAAAAAGGGGTAATTTTTATTGATTTCAGACTTCTAAAATAGCAAATTCATGTGTTAAAGGCTGAAGCTCTTTTTTTAGGATGGAAAGTAAGGAGGGTCCCAATTCCAAATACCATTCCGAGAAATTATGAATTCGCTCTTGAAGACTTTGATTTGGAAATAATTCATCTTGTATGAAGGATAGTCGCTCCAAATGATCACTCAGCTTTCTTTTTTGTGCCTTTAACAATCGCTTTTCCAAATGGTCAAGGCCATTGAGTTGCTTCTTTTCCTGCGCTGCCACTGCCCCTTTAAAAGAGGCATCAGTTTTTTTAGCTATTTGATGCAACTCCTTAAATTGTTGTTGCAAAAAGGTTTTTTGCTTACTGAAATCTATTTCAATTTGAGATAATTGACGCGTATACTCGGATATCAGATCATGCGGTTTCTGAAACAAACGACTAACTTCTACATCCAATTTCTCAAGTTTTCCAGCCAATTTCTTCGGAAGTAATAAAACCGAATTACGCAAAAGCAATATGGGAAAAGGAACTTTTATAGTATGAAAGTAATCTTGTAATTGAAACCAATAAGCCAATTCGCCACCTCCGCCTATATAACAAAGATTAGGCAAAATAACTTCTTGATATAAGGGCCGTAACAGTGCATTCGGTGAAAAACGTTCCGGGGCTTTCTCGAGCTCCTGAAGAATCCCTTCTTTCGTAAATGTGATCGAAGTGTTATTGACATAATAGATTCCTTCCTTTTCAATGATCCTTTCTCTAATTCCCTCTTTTAAATAAAATAGATTGATCTCCCTGGGAAATACCTGTTCTGCATAGCCTGCCGCTGTTAGTCTTTTGGTGGTCTTAGAAATTTCTTGAAAAGACTTCCCCTCCAAAAGTTCCATCTTGACAAAAGGAGCGAATGCTTTCTTCAATATGGGGTCATTTCCATCTACAATGACTAAACCGTATTCCTTAAATAAAGCGTTTGCCAAATAACGGGTCGCGTCGGCCAAATTGGAGTTTTTCAAATAGGCTTCTGAAAACAAATCCAATAGGTATTTTGCCGATTGATGTGAACCCCATTCTTTTTGTAATTGCGCGTACACCTCATCCAATCCGTCCGTTGAAAATTCACCTACCGCACCCCCACTATTTCGATCCCAACGAATCTTTTTCCCTTTAAAATTAAAGTAATTGATCTCTTCAAAATCGTGATCTTCGGTGGCCATCCAATAAATGGGAACAAAATGGTACGATTTGTATTTTTCTTGTAATTCCTCCGCCAAGTTGATCGCAGAAAATATCTTATATAAAAAATACAAAGGGCCCGTAAACAAATTAAGTTGGTGGCCCGTAGTGATCGTAAAGGTATTTTCCCGCTGAAGTAAATCAATATGCTCGGCAGTTGCTGTCGACATATCGCAACATTCATATTGCTTTTTCAATTGTGCCGTTAAAATGGATCGAGATTCCTTGGAAAACACCTCTGACTTTTCCTGAAGCTGTGCTTCAAAATTATCGAGAGAAGGAAAGCGATGATAAAAAGAGGATACGTGTTCTTCCTTTGCCAAATAATCGCACATCAAATCTGAAAAATAGCGTGTTTCGCTGTAGGGAAGATATTGTTTAGGCATAGTGACTTTCAGAAAACTGAAACAAAAATAAGGAGTTTCCTTAGTTTGAGACCTAAAAATACGTTAATTCCGAAAAAGAAAACAAGATCCCACAGGCATAAATAAAGTTCCATTTTGGATCAACCTTTCTTTTATGTTTGTATGAATGAAACTTAAAAGTTTTGATTTCATTATTTATAATTTCCTTTACCTTTACTTTTTATCTCAAACAACCACCATGCATAGATTTTTTACACTTTTTGCTTTATTCCTTTCCTGTCATCTTTTTGCCCAATTAAAATCCCCTTCCGAATTTTTGGGTTATGAAATTGGCACCGAATTTTCTCGCCACGCCGATGTGGTGCGTTATTTTGAACATGTAGCGGCGAACAGCAATAGAGTTACTTACCATTCTTATGGCAAAACGAATGAGCGGAGACCCCTCACTTATGCTATCATATCATCCCCTGAGAATCTTGTCAATATTGATGAGATTCGAACGAATAACCTAAGACAAGCAGGAACCCTGGATGGCGATAGCAATCCTGAAATAGCCATCGTATGGCTTAGCTATAACGTACATGGAAATGAGGCCTCTAGCCTTGAAGCCTCTATGGTTACTCTATATAAATTGATCACGGAAAAACAAGCCTGGTTGGAAAATACCGTGGTAATCATCGACCCATGTATCAATCCCGACGGGCGTGATCGCTACGCAAATTGGTACAATCAAGTAAGAGCGAATCCTTACAATCCTATCCAGATAGCGTCAGAGCACAATGAACCATGGCCTGGGGGACGACCTAACCATTATCTTTTCGATTTGAATCGGGATTGGGCTTGGGCCACGCAAGTAGAGAGTCAGCAACGCCTCAAAATATATAACCAATGGTTACCGCATGTGCATGTCGACTTTCATGAGCAAGGGATCAATGAGCCTTATTATTTTGCACCCGCCGCAGAACCCTATCATGAGATCATTTCTTCATGGCAGCGCGATTTCCAAACACAAATAGGTAAAAACAATGCAAAGTATTTTGACAATGAAGGGTGGTTATTTTTTACACGTCAGTTTTTCGATTTGTTGTACCCCAGCTATGGCGATACCTACCCTACCTATATGGGTTCTATTGGTATGACTTACGAACAAGCCGGACATGGTCGCGGCGGATTAGGCGTACATACGGATGAGGGCTATGAATTAACCTTAGTCGATAGGGTGGCCCATCATACGACAACCGGATTGTCAACCGTGGAAATTTCTTCTATGAATGCCAAAAAACTCAATACTGAATTCAAGAAGTTCTTCGACAACAGTAAATTAAATGTCAAAAGCTATGTATTAAAAGGACATCCCGACAAAATCAAAACCTTGACAGATCTTTTAGACTTACATGAAATTAAGTATGGTTTTTCATCGGGAGGAACCGTGAGCGGAATGGATTATCAGACGAACAACAAAGGCAGTATGGACAGTAAAGGGGCATTGGTAGTGAGTACCAATCAACCGAAAGGAAAAATGGTGACTGTACTTTTTGAAAAGGACACCAAAGTAACCGAACCCCTGACCTATGACATTACGGCTTGGAGCATTCCGTATGCCTACGGGTTGGATTGTATTGCCAGCACTTCGTTGGTGGCTGCAAATAGCAGTGATCCTACTAAAAGAGTGATCAATCAGGTGGCACCTGCCAGTAGTTTAGCAGGGTATATCGTTTCATGGAACGGTTTAAATGACGCTGCATTTTTAGCGGAACTATTACAGCAAGACATCAAAGTACGCTTCTCTGAAAAGGATTTGAGTTTTAAAGGAGATACCTTTCAAAAAGGAAGTTTGGTGATCACGAAAAGTGATAATCGAAATCGTACCGATTTTACGGAAGTTGTTACGAATACGGCTAATAAACATGGAAGAAACCTTTACGTTGCAACAACAAGTTTTAGTGACAATGGCACTGACTTCGGCTCAAGGGACGTTAAAATTATCAATAAGAGCAAAATAGCCATGCTAAAAGGAAAAGGCACCTCATCCTTAAATTATGGAGCCTTATGGCACTTTATGGAAACACAATTACAGTATCCGGTTACTTCCATTGACACAGACGATTTTAGTATAGCTGTTCTTGAGAATTTCGATGTATTGGTCATCCCGGGAGGGTGGTATCAACGATTACTTAATGATAGTCTGCTCGGTGAGTTAAAGGATTGGATCAAAAAAGGAGGAAAAGTGATCGCTTTTGATAATGCCTTAAGTGTTTTTGAAGATAAAGATGGATTTGATCTAAAAAAGAACAAAGAAAAGGAGGATGAAAATAAGGAAAAAACGAATCTGGTTCCTTACGGAGAAAGAGAGCGTTACAGTGTAACAGATCATAACCCGGGAAGTATCTATAAAGTGAAAATGGACCCTTCCCATCCTATGGCCTTTGGATATGGCGAGACTTATTACAGCTTGAAATTAGGCACAGATTCCTATCAACTTTTAGAAGAAGGGTATAACGTAGGGTATATTGATAATGACGTCCTTGTCGTTTCCGGATTTTCAGGTGAAGATGCCAAGACTAGTCTAAAAAATTCGTTAGTTTTTGGAGAAGCTAGATTGGGGGAAGGAAGTATCATTTATTTAGTAGATGATGTTCTTTTTCGCTCCTTCTGGGAAAATGGGAAGTTGCTTTTCGTTAATAGCCTGTTCTTCGTGAATTCAAATGTTTTTGAATTAGATTGATGACCAAATAATAAGTGCGGGAAAGTTATTCCCGCACTTAATCAAAAAATGCTCAACACTACTTTACTAGGAAGGAGCCGACAGTTATTAAGATTCCAAATTGTTCGAAAGTAGTATTCAACTATACTAGTTGATAGTTTTCATATCCTTTGTCACAACTACGGCATCAACCTGAAAATATTTTTCAGATTTAATAACTTCATACAACCACTCCATATAGCTTGAAGAGCGTCTCTTGAACGAATAGTTTAATGCTTTTTCCATGAGTTAACATTTTAAAAGCACAAGCAGTTATTCGTCCCAGAAGAAATTGAGGCTGGTTAAAAGTATTCCAAATAACTTCAATTAACAAATTTTTGGTAGTATTTTTCTTACATTAAATTATTTATATGACTCATTTTAGCCGGTTTACAAAAAAGATTCTATTTAAAAAACTCATTTTATTCCCACAATTTTTGATGGATGCAATCCATAAATTACCTTGTTGACATTAAAAAATGATCTCAGTAAACGCGCAAAAAAATTACCTTTACGATTCATACTAAGAGCATGAATAAATTTGTCCTATATAGTTTCGCCTTCATTTTGGTCGGTTGCAAGAATGATTTTAAGGCAACCCATTTTGATCAGAAGGATGGAAAGGATTTTGAAGCGATCGGAGCATTGGGTGATACATTGCGCTCTTCAATGCCTTCCGATGCATTGATCGAAAAATATGAAGCGAAGAAAAAAGCCTTTGAGGCAGCTCCGGACAGTCTTGATCTACTTATTTGGTACGGACGTTTCGCCGCTTATGCTGGACAATACAGAGAATCCATCGCCATTTATACAATGGGGCTGAAAAAATTCCCTAACAATTCAAGATTACTCAGGCATCGAGGACATCGATATATAACCTTACGTGAATTTGATAAAGCGATTGCTGATCTGTCACTTGCGGCACAATTGATCCAAGGAACAGCAAACAAAATAGAAGAAGACGGTATGCCAAACGACAAAAATATTCCTGTGAGCTCACAACACGGAAATATCTATTACCATCTAGGATTAGCCTATTATCTGGACCGTCAGCTCTTGAAAGCATTGGATTCCTTTAAAAAATGCCTTTCCACTTCTAATAGTCCGGACAATGTAGTTGCTGCAACTCACTGGATCTACATGATTCAAAATAGGATGGGTCGGAAATCAGCCGGTGATAATTACCTGAGAAATATTACTCCCAATATGGATGTCATTGAAAATACCGCCTATTACAAAGCCTGTCTGTTTTATAAAGGGCTTTTGACCTTCGATGAAATAAACACTCCGGATCAACAAGGAGGTCCCTCTGATACCGCTTTGCGGTATGCGATTGGAAACTGGATATGGTATATAGGCAATCCTCAAAAAGGACAGGAAGTGTTCAAGGAAATTTTAAAAGGAGATGATTGGGCCTCATTTGGTTACATCGCTGCGGAAACCGATCTGGCAAAACCCTACAACCAAAGGTAATTTTTGGAGAATTTAACTATTTACAGGTAAATTCGTTTTCACTTTAAAAAAATAGCTACTTTTATTTATCAACTAATAACCAAACACCAAATGAAAAAATTATTTTTTTTCGTGCTCAGTTGCCTTATCTCTACGGCAGTGTTTGCACAGATGACAGTTTCCGGAACTATTTCGGACGCCAATAATATGTTACTCGCAGGAGTAAATGTTGTTGAAAAAGGGACCTCCAATGGGGTTATCTCCAATTTGGATGGTAGTTATTCCATTTCCGTGTCGGAAAATGCCGTATTAATTTTGAGCTATGTAGGTTTTGAAACGCAAGAAGTCCCTGTAAATGGACAACCTACTTTAAATGTGACCATGACAGAAGGTTTTCTTTTGGATGCAGTACAATTGGTAGGGTCGCGCAATGCCAAAAGAACAGTCACCGATACACCTGTAGCGATCGATATCATTGATGTTCAAAATGTCGCTACTCAAGCAGGAAAAATAGAAATCAACGAATTGCTGCAGTACGCAGCACCTTCTTTCAATGCTAATAAACAGTCCGGATCCGACGGTGCAGATCACATAGATCCTGCTTCTTTAAGAGGTTTAGGACCCGATCAAACTTTAGTGTTAATTAACGGAAAAAGAAGGCATCAGTCGTCATTGGTGAATATTTTTGGCACAAGAGGTCGAGGCAACACCGGGACCGATCTAAATGCGATTCCTGTATCAGCCATTAAGCGCATCGAAATTTTAAGAGATGGCGCGGCGGCGCAATATGGATCCGATGCAATTGCTGGGGTGATCAATATTGTTTTAAAAGATGATACCGATGAAGTTACGGGATTTGTGAACTATGGAGTTTATAGTACAGATGCCGACGTCGACACCAGCGCTTTTTCCGAAGATGATTATGGGGTTTGGAATACCGACGGATATCGTTTGCAAACCGATGCTGATGGTAATGTGTTGGGGTCAGACCAAAACTTTGACGGCGGATCCATAAAGGCCGGGCTAAACTATGGCGTAAAGCTAGGAGACAAAGGAGGCTTTGTGAACTTTACCAGTGAATTTCTAAAGAAAAATAAAACGCTTCGTCCCGCCTTCGATTTTAGAAAAGGATTCGGAGAAGCTTCGATTGAATCGTTCAATTTTATGGGAAATATGTCTTATCCCATCAGTGAGCATACAGAAATTTATGCCTTTGGAGGAAGAAATTATAGAGATACCGACGCCTATGCCTTTACTCGTAACGGAGGCGCTCGAGTAATCCCTTCGATCTATCCAAATGGTTATACCCCTCGCATCACTTCAAATATTATTGATAACGCAATTTCATTTGGTGTGAAAACCGAACTTGGAAATGAATGGAAAGCAGATATCAGTAATACTTGGGGGAAAAATCTATTCCACTATTACATCAAAGGTACTTTGAATGCTTCTCTGGGAGCTACCTCACCCACAGATTTTGATGCAGGTGGACATACCTTAAGTCAAAACACTTTTAATGTGGATTTTTCCAAATATTTTGAGGATATCGCTAGCGGGCTCAATTTTGCCTTTGGCGCAGAGTACCGAACAGAACGATTTACTATTTTTGCGGGGGAACCGGGTTCCTACGGCACATTTGATATCGATGGCATCATCATAACCAATCCGGCCACCCAAACCCAACCTATCGACCCTATTTCCGGAGATCCCAGACCTGGAGGTTCTCAAGGTTTCCCCGGATACAGCCCTGCAAACGAAGTTGACAGAAGCAGATCCAATGTTTCTCTTTACGCAGATGCCGAAATTGACCTTTCGGATGCCTTTTTATTAAGTGGCGCAGCGCGTTATGAAAATTACAGTGATTTTGGAAGCACTCTTAACGGTAAGTTAGCCACTCGTTTAAAAGCAACTGACAATATAAATGTTAGAGCTTCCTTAAGTACCGGTTTTAGAGCACCTTCTTTGGCGCAGATTTATTATAATCTACGATTCACCAATTTTGTTGGAGGTGAAGCTCTTGAATCGGTGCTTTCCGCAAATAACAGTCCTGTTACTAAGGCATTCGGAATTGGGCCATTAAATGAAGAAACTGCAATAAATGCAGGTTTAGGTGTTACCGGTAAATTTGGCGGATTTACGGCCACAGTAGATGGATACTACATAAGCGTTAAGGATCGTATCGTCTTAACCGGCAATTTCGATGCCTCTACCCTAATTCCAGGTGTGGAAGCAGCACAGTTCTTTGCGAATGGAGTAGATACCGAAACTGTAGGCTTGGATGTAGTATTGTCCTATCAAACCGCATTAGGAAATGGAAACTTTAATGCCGCCTTGGTAGGTAATGTTAATGATATGAATATCACCAATATTCTTAATGGAAGCTTGGATGAACAGACCTTTTTTGGTGAAAGAGATAAAGCCTTTTTATTAGCTTCCGCTCCTCAAAGTAAATTTGGATTAAATCTTATCTATTCGATTTCCAAGTGGAACTTTGCCTTGTCTGAAACTCGCTTTAGCGAAATAGAGTTATTAGACTTTCAAGTATATGAAGATCCGGCCGATTATGGAGGATTCGATAATCTTATCGCTGCCGCAACCGACACCTATGGTGCTAAATTTGTAACCGATCTAACGGTTGGGTATCAACTTTCGGAAGCACTTAAATTAAGTGTCGGAAGTAACAATTTATTTAACGTTTATCCGGATCAACAAGATGATTGGACAGAAGCCGGCGGTTATTGGGATTCTGTGCAAATGGGCTTTGGTGGTGCCTATTATTTTGGACGATTGGACTTTAACTTTTAGGGATACATCACATAAATCATATTGGGAGGTTGTCTAATTAGGCAACCTCTTTTTTTATGATCATTTTACTTTTTGTTCTTTTCATGAATCCATTTGCTCAGATACTTCGTTGATTGGAGACTTTGATGTTGCAGGATCTGGCCAATAAAATGATGCTGACGATGTACGACCAAGTTTTTCCGCAGTTCTTCCAATCTATCCATGTATGAAGTAGCAAAATGTGCTTTCTGAAATCGTTTTTCAATCATCTCAAAACCGGCAAGCTGTGCTTCCAACCATTTGTCCTTATCCGTATATAATTGGATTGCGGCGTCGATCAAGTCATTATTTGTTTGACCCACCAAACCGCCAAAAGATAGTTCCCCGCACATACCCTCCTCCCCTACTTCTGTGGTCACGGAAGGTGTTCCGCATTGAGCAGCATCCAACAATTTACCTTTCAATCCGGCTCCAAATCGCAATGGTGCCAGGCATACTCTAGCTTTTTGCAAAACCTCACTTAGATCATCCGTCCAACCCTCAATAAAGAAACCTTCTGTATCCTTATGCAAGGCTGAAATCTCTTTGGTGGCATAGGCCCCATATATGTGCAATTCCACTGTGGGCAACTGTTTTCTGATAAACGGCCATAGTTCCTTCTTTAGAAAAACGACAGCATCCGCATTGGGCGCGTGCTGTAAATTCCCAATAGCGATGAAATGTTGGCGTTCCTCGAAAGTGGGTCCTTCTTTTGAAACAGCATTAACGAAAAATGGGAGATAGAACAGCAATCCTTCAGGAATTAGAAAGGTTTCAGTGAGCAGTTGCATTTCAAATTCGGAGATGATTAAAGAAAGATCACTTCTTAAAATACTGGCCAATTCACGTTTTGCGGTCTCTGAATACAAATCGATTCCCTTTCCATTTTTGAAGGCCACTTCACGCGCTTTCCTCAAAAAATGAAGGTCTTCCGTGTCTAAAATTCGAAGGGCCTTCGCACAATTTTCGGTCACTCGCCAGCCAAATTGCTCTTCAGTAATAAATCTATCAAAAAGTACAACGGAGGGATTCAAATCCGTTATAAATTCATCAAAAGAATCATCGTTTAAAAGAATGGATTTAACGGCAATTCCCTTTGCTTTTAAATCTTCAGAGTAGTTCGTTTCAGCAGCTGTCGAGGCAAATGTGATGTCATATCCCTGGTCCTGAAAAATCGTGATCAACTGCATCATTCTAACTCCGGCGGCTGTAGTAGCCGGTTCAGGAAAGGTATAACCAATGATCAACAACTTATTTTTCAGCATACTAATTTACAATACATCCAAAGATACGGATGCCATTTGTATTTTGGAATGAGCTTCTGAAGTAACTGTCCAAGCTACATATAAAGTAGTTCCCACCTTTTCGAGTTGCGGGAATCCGCTGGCCCGTTCAGGACTTGTTTTGGAAATAGTGATCGCATTGGATTTTTGACCCTTGGAATCCACTTTCACTAACTGAATTACTTCATCGCTTCCCTGAGGCTCCATCCATAGCACAACCGCTTCTGTTTCTGAAATCATCACAACATCCACTCTACCCGTAGCATTTCCTGCGTCTATTCGTATCGGCTCTATTTGGGTATCACCCATAAAAACTATTTGGACTTTCCCTTCATCACCAACACCTGAAAACCAGGCTATGGCAAAACTTTTGTCAAAACTATCAATCGCAGGACCATTTACGGGGCAACCGGCAATTTGCCATTGGTCACTGCCGATTGTTCGAGGTTCATTCCAGGTATGAATATTTCCGGTAATAATAGAAATATCTCTAATTTCATTTTCCGTGCGATCCCGGTAAGCAACCACAACATTTCCATCATAAACCGTTGAAGCTGTATTACAACAATCACACACACGGTCATCGAACTCCATTTCATTGATTATTTCTCCACTGAAAGACACAAATGCCCCGCGCAGCGTCATGGCTCCGGCCCCGTGTTCCGCATGATCTTCGTGTCCACCAATCGTGTTCCTTCCATCTAACCATGAAATAAAAAAAGCATCCTTGCCATAAGGCTGTATGGATACAAATCCGTGCTCGCTTGCGGTACCATCCGTATGAAGACTAAAATTCTTTTTCCACGTTTTTGTCGAATCGTTGTAAAGATTCAGTTTTACATCATAGGTATATTTTCCGTTGGCTGATTTTTGAAGAAAGCTAGTCAGAACATTTCCATTATTTTCAGCTATTTGCGGGAAATCGGCCCAATTGACAAACCAATCGGTTCCGGAAAGAATTTCTTCCGAAGGCAACCAAGTTCCGTTTGTAAATTTGGAATAATTGAGTGTAGAAAGTGAGTCCCTTTTCGATACCCATGTCAGAAATAAATCGTTGCCATTACTGAATAATTTAGGGAGCGAACCATCCTCCATGGATGGATTTTGCAGCGGAATAACCACTTGCTTTTCGACGGGTATTGGGGGAGTATCTTTAATTGTCTCTTTGCAACCGAATAAAAGAAGCAACCACACAAACGGGATAAGATATCGTACTTTGTTAGACATGACGACTTAATTCTTACTAACTTCTCCATACAGATCGAAGTCTGATGCGTCGGTTATTTTTATACTAAAAAATTCACCTGTTCGCAAGTAACCCTCTTCAGCATTAATCAGCACTTCATTATCCACATCGGGACTATCAAATTCAGTCCTTCCCACATAATAGTCACCTTCCTTACGATCGATGAGCACGCGGTAGGTCTTCCCAATTTTTTGTTGATTCAATTCCCACGAAATCTGAGATTGAAGCTCCATAATTTCATTGGCGCGTTGCATTTTAACTTCTTCGGGGACGTCATCAACCAATTGATAAGCGTGGGTATTTTCTTCATGTGAATACGTAAAGCATCCCAACCGTTCAAAACGCATGTCGGACACCCACTGTTTTAAGGTTTGAAAATCCTCTTCTGTCTCTCCGGGGTATCCAACGATCAAGGTCGTTCGAATGGCCATTTCCGGAACGGCCTGACGAAAATCTTGTATCAGTTTGGTGGTCTTTTCCTGAGTAGTTCCGCGACGCATGGATTTCAGAATAGCATCTGAAATGTGCTGAAGGGGAATATCAATATAATTACAAATTTTTGGTTCGTTGTGCATCACCTCCAAGACCTCCATAGGAAAACCGGTGGGAAACGCATAATGAAGTCGTATCCATTCTACTCCTTCTACTTTCACCAAAGCCTTGAGCAAAGCGGCAAGTTCGCGCTTCTTGTAAAGATCAAGTCCGTAATAGGTCAAATCCTGAGCAATAAGAATGAGTTCTTTAACCCCATTGGCAGCCAACTTTTCAGCCTCGATCACAAGTTCTTCGATCGGAGTGCTTCTATGTTTTCCACGCATGATGGGAATCGCACAAAAGGAACAAGGACGGTCGCACCCTTCCGCTATTTTAAGGTAGGCATAATTTTTCGGCGTGGTGGTCAATCGTTCGCCTATAAGCTCATGCTTATAATCGGCACCTAATGCTTTCAATAAGGACGGTAATTCGGTCGTTCCAAAATACTGATCCACATTGGGGATCTCTTTTTGAAGATCAGGCTTATAACGCTCCGACAAGCAACCCGTAACAAATACCTTATCGATAAGACCTTCTTCTTTCTTCTGAACAAATTCAAGAATAGTGTTTACACTTTCCTCCTTTGCATTGGCGATAAAACCACAGGTATTTATGACAACGATATTACCTTCTTCCTCATGTACCACCTCTTTATTGTTGGCTCGCAACTGACCCATCAATACTTCGCTGTCATAGACATTTTTGGAGCACCCCAATGTTACTACATTGATCCTATTCTTCTTTAAACTTTTCGTGCGCATGAACCCTTTGGATTTAGTGCGCAAAGATACTTCAAACTATACAATAAGCAGATTATTTCGACTTGTAATATAATTCCAGAATGGAGGCTAACGGTTTTTCTCCCTTCAACACTTTATCCATTTCTATTTTCATCTTTGCGGTTAACAGTGGTGCTAAAGGTTGTGACACGGTGGCTATTTTCGGAAAGTTAGCCGCTAGGAGCTTGTCCCAAATAGGATAATAAGTTTCCAGATCGTTTGGATAAACCGTCTTTCGCTTCGTTCCCTCGTTGGCTGCTTTGAAGGGAGTGCTGATATTCAAATAGCCATAATCGTCCGTTAATTGTTCTCCGGCTTCGATATCTCGGATAGCGATTTCAAAATCATAAGCGGTAGACAGACAATTCGACTTAAAACTATGATTGACAAATCGACCATGGTCCCAACAGAGCACAAAATTACCATGGTTATTTCGGAAACTATACGTTTCCAAAATATGCTGGTATAGTTCGTTCATTTTTTGGAATTGTTGTGGAGTAAACTGACGATCTAATTTATCCAGTACCCACGTAATGGTTCCGGCGGGAATAAATTGAGTGGCAACGACACCGTGCCCAACCTCATCGTTGACAAATCGCAACTCGGTATGCGGATGAATCATAAAGACTTTAAAATTTGGCTGTGAATTTACTTAAAAAAAGAATCCACAAACTCAAACTTATTAAAAACTTGTAGGTCTTCCATTCCTTCTCCAACCCCGATATATTTTACCGGGATCTGGAACTGATCACTGATACCAATGACCACACCTCCTTTGGCCGTTCCATCCAATTTTGTAACCGCCAAAGAGGTCACTTCTGTAGCAGCTGTGAATTGTTTCGCTTGTTCAAAGGCATTTTGACCTGTGGAGCCATCCAATACCAATAGAACTTCGTGAGGAGCATCGGCGACCACCTTTTGCATCACACGTTTTACTTTGGTCAATTCGTTCATCAAATTCACTTTGTTGTGTAATCGACCGGCGGTATCGATTATTACGACATCTGCCTCTTGGGTTACGGCACTCTGCAAAGTATCAAAGGCTACGCTGGCAGGATCACTTCCCATATTCTGACGTACAATGGGGACATCGGTTCGATCTGCCCAAATCTGTAATTGATCGATCGCCGCAGCTCTAAAAGTATCGGCTGCGCCTAAAATCACTTTTTTACCCGCTTTTTTAAATTGAAAAGCCATTTTCCCAATAGTGGTCGTCTTTCCCACCCCATTTACTCCTACCACCATGATCACATAAGGCTTTTGATCGGAAGGAACTTCGAATTCGGTTGCTTCTCCGCTATTGGTTTCACTTAAGAGTCCGGCGATCTCTTCCCGCAGGATCTGATTAAGTTCTTCGGTTCCAACATATTTATCACGGGAGACTCGCTCTTCAATTCGCTTAATTATTTTTAGCGTAGTGGTCACCCCAACATCGCTCGAAACCAATATTTCCTCGAGGTTGTCCAATACATCGTCATCCACTTTACTTTTTCCGGCAACGGCCTTGGAAAGTTTATCGAAAAAGGTGCTTTTGGACTTTTCTAATCCTTTATCCAAGGTTTCTTTTTTCTCTTTTGAAAATATTTTTTTGAAAAAACTCATTGGGAGTGTTTTGTTAATTGGTTTGTCGACGCGTTAGGGATTGATCCCAACTTACCCGTCATTGCCCACTTCATTGGGTAGACGTGTAGCGGAGAAAGCCCCACCCCTTTTGGGGAATTCCAAAAATACAAAAAGCCACCTTCGAAAAAAAGTGGCTTTAGATTTATATCTTGTAGTTGTTTACTTTTTATTCAACCAATCGCTTACAGATTCGGGAGCCATAATAGCCTCCACAAAAGTATAGGCTCCTGTCTTAGGAGACTTTACCATTTTTATCGCCTTAGTTAAACGCTTGGATCCGGTCTGTAACGATGCTACTGATTTCTTTGCCATGGCTCTCTTTTTTTACTTGATTTCTTTATGAACAGTCATTTTCTTCAAGATAGGGTTGAATTTCTTCAACTCCATTCTATCCGGAGTGTTCTTTTTATTTTTGGTGGTAATATAACGGGAAGTTCCGGCCATACCACTTTCCTTATGCTCTGTACATTCTAAGATGACCTGTACTCTGTTTCCTTTTTTAGCCATTGTAAAAGACTTTTTTGGTTATGCAATTACTTGTTCAAGAAACCTTTTTCGCGGGCTTCTTTGATAACTGCGGAAATTCCTTTTTTATTAATGTTCTTAATTGCTGAAGTAGAAACTTTCAAAGTTACCCACTTATCTTCCTCAGGAATGTAGAAACGCTTCTTCACCAAATTCGCGTTGAATTTACGCTTGGTCTTGTTCATGGCGTGAGAAACATTGTTCCCTACCATTGCTTTCTTTCCCGTTAGCTCACAAACTCTTGACATAACCTAATATTTGATAGTAATTTTTAAACAGGGTGCAAATTTAAGAAAATTAATTTGCTCGTACAACAAAAGAATTTCAGTTTTTTAAAATTTCTTTTAGTAGCATTTCAAAAGCCTTGTTTACGGATTTCTGAATTACCCGTTCCCGTGCTTTGCCAAAGAGGAATTTTTCCGATACAATGCCATCCGGACCGGCAATAGCAATACATACCGTACCTACCTCATCCTTGCCATCTCCCTTATCAGGTCCGGCGATTCCTGTCGTAGCAATGGCATAGTCACTTTGAAAAAGTAAATTGGACCTAGTCGCCATGGCCTCGGCCACCTGCAAACTGACCACATTATGTTTTTTTATGGTTTCAGCACTGACTCCTAAAATACTGGTTTTCAACTCTGTGGCATAAGGTATAATACTTCCTTGATAGAAACTTGATACCCCTGCGTGTTGTGTAATTTCCTCGGCAATTGCCCCTCCGGTACAACTTTCAGCCAGACTGAGCGTCTTCCCTTTCTTTATAAGCAATTCACCTATTCGATTCACCACAGACGTTTCATCTTCATAACCTACCGCAATATCTTCCAGTATTTTCCATAATTCTTCCATTAGGCTATCCACCGACTCCATTAATTTTACCTGGTCTTTACCCTTTGAGGACAGTCGCAGTCGCACCCTTCCAAAAGAGGGTAAATAGGCAAGCTTTATGGAGGGAGGCAGATTTTCTTCCCAATGGGCTATCCGTTCCGCGATGGTACTTTCGCCCAGACCATACGTTAAAAGTGTTTTGTGGTAAATAAACGGTCGGTCGAAACGATCAATCACCCTTGGCAGCACTTTGTTCGTAAGTAAACTTTTCATTTCATACGGAACTCCGGGCATCGATACAAAAACGACTCCGTCCCTTTCCATCCACATCCCCGGCGCCGTACCGTGTTCATTAAGTAAAACAGTTGCTGTAGAAGGTACTAACGCTTGATTTAAATTGATTTGACTAGGAATCTTATTAAAATAGGTGTGAAAAAGTTCTTTGATATGTTGCAAAGTGGGAAGATCCTCTACCAAGGTATCTCCGAGGAATTCACAAAAGCATTGCTTGGTAATATCGTCTTTCGTAGGACCCAACCCCCCTGTCACCAATACCAGTTGAGCTCTTTGCTTTGCTTCTTCCAGTGCAGTTAAAATGTGTTGTTTATCGTCCTGAATGGAGGTAATCTGATAAACCTGAACCCCGATCTTATTGAGTTGCTGGCTTATAAAGGCAGAGTTGGTGTCTACAATTTGGCCAATGAGAATCTCATCACCAATAGTTATAATTTCCGCAAGCATTTAAATATTAAAATCTCTTTTCAATTGCTCAAAAACAATCTGCAGGGTTTCGTTCACTCTATCAACGGATGTCATAATAGTGGTGGAACTTTTCGAAGTTTTTGTCCATGATTCAATAGCCGTAACGTCTTTTGATAAATCAATGCCCAACATTTCTATATTAGGTTTCATTTTGTGGGCAAATTGATAGGCTAATTCTTTGTTGTCATTTTGCACTGCCATCACCAACGCTTTGAGGTCGGGAGGAATTTCTTCTAAAAAGGCCTGGGCGATCACCGCCATAAAGTCGGAGTCATCCCCAGCAATTTCCTTTAAACTATCGGTCGAATAAATCTTACTCATTTTTATTTAACTTTTATCGAGAACATCTCGTCACTTTCTATATATCCCTTTAACACATCATCCGGGTGAACCTGTCCCACACCGCTGGGAGTTCCAGTAAATATAACATCTCCAATCTTTACTGTGAAATATTTTGAAATATATTCGATTAACTCATCAATTTTCCACAACATATACGAAGTATTTCCGGTTTGCACAGCATTTCCATTTTGTTCCAATGAAAAATTTATATCATTGAGATCCGCGAATTGAGTTTTCGAGACAAAATTACCGATCACCGCAGAACCGTCGAACGCTTTCGCCAGTTCCCATGGTAACCCTTTCTCTTTGAGATGATTTTGGATATCTCTTGCAGTAAAATCGATTCCTAAACCAATTTCGTCATAGTACTTATGGGCAAACTTCCGGTCTATGTACTTCCCTATCTTATTAATTTTCACAAGGATCTCCACTTCATAATGAATATTTTGAGAAAATTCAGGAATGATGAAGGGGTTGTTTTTTAAAACAACGGCTGAATCGGGCTTTAAAAAAAGTACCGGACTACTTGGCCTTTCACTATCCAACTCCTGTATATGAGCGGCATAATTCCTTCCCACACAAATAATCTTCATTGTAAAATACTTATAACTTATTATTGAACTTCCTTACCTTAACTCTGGTAAGTACCTTTTTAGTATACAAGGGGAAATCTGCATTCAACAACCACCCAAAATAACCCGGTTCCTTTTCTAAAATTTCCTCAACCAACACTCCTTTGTGTTTACCGAAAGTGAAAATCTCTTCTCCATCCTTGTTATAGCCAATAAAACCGGCAAAATCAGCAAATTCACGATGGGAACTGAATTCAGCTAAAAAATTGACGTCATTTTCCAACTCGTCGTAGCGAGCTAATTGTGCCTTTAGTACTTCGTAGGTCGCTAAAGTATCTGCTTCGGCACTATGGGCATTTTCTAACGATTTATCACAGTAGAATTTATACGCTGCTTCGAGGGTTCTCTTTTCCATTTTGTGAAAAATGGTCTGAACGTCCACCGATTGCGCCTTTTTCATATCAAAGTCGATTTCGGCTCGCAACATTTCTTCCGCAAGTAATGGAATATCAAATCGGTTGCTGTTGAAACCGCCTAAATCACTGTCTTTGATCAGCTGAAATACCTTGGGGGCTAATTCATTAAAAGTGGGTTCATTCGCCACCATCTCATTCGTGATCCCGTGGATATCACTTGCTTGTTTCGGAATCGGCATTTCGGGGTTCACCCTCCATGTATAGCTTTCCTTATTACCATTTGGGAAAACTTTTAAAATCGAGATCTCTACGATACGGTCACTTGCTACATTGATCCCTGTGGTTTCCAGATCAAAGAAGCAAATAGGCTTGTTTAAATTTAACTGCATGCTTTAGTTTGTATTACAAAAATAGTATTAATATCTTCGTTTCCCGGCATCATGAACAAAGTTATTCTACTCCTTTTTGTCTTCTTCGGCTCAACTTTACTTGCACAAAATGAAAAGATCATTATTTCTGAGATCAGAATGGGTAAAAAAGTAATTCTTGAAGCGGAAAATATAACGGCTGATACCTTGCATATCTTTCTTATCATTCACGCGACAGGCTACCGACGAAGTGCCGATAGACCCGTCCCCAAAATTTTACCTCCATTTTCAAAGGAATCGATCATCACATTGATAGAACTGGATCCTGAACATGCAAATTATACGTATGAGGTCATCATAAAGGATGAGGTAACCCATGGAAAAGATTTTGTTGACAAGGAAGATGTGATCGATGTAGAAAACTTCCTGAAGGATAAAATTGTGGTTTTTTAATCGATGATTGTGAAAAATGTGAACTTTTGTTGACTCAATTGAAGAAAGAAAGAATCAGCTATCAATATTTTTATCTGCACGAACACCCATTACTATATCGACAGTATATGACTTATATCTCAAAGGAGCTTACGGCAGATGTAAAGATTCTGTTTCCCTTAATCTGGAATAAAAAGCACCCCATTTTTGGGTACGACAATCTTTCAACCTTAATGGTAGATCTTAAAAATTTTTAAAATTCGCGTTTCATATCCCACGCTTCGAGATAATCCGCCACTCTTTTAACGAATTGTCCTCCCAAGGCACCGTTTACCACCCGATGATCATAGCTGTGAGACAAGAACATTTTATAACGAATTCCAATGAAATCTCCTTCAGGAGTTTCGATCACAGCGGGCACTTTTCGTATAGCACCTAAAGCCAAGATACCAACCTGCGGTTGATTGATAATAGGTGTGCCCATGATGCTTCCAAAGGTCCCCACATTAGTTACGGTATAGGTTCCGCCTTGAATTTCATCCGGTTTTAGTTGGTTGTTTCTCGCGCGATTAGCCAAATCGTTTACTGCTTTGCTCATCCCAACCAAGTTCAGTTGATCTGCTTTTTTAATGACCGGCACGATCAAATTACCATCACCTAAAGCAGCGGCCATTCCTAAATTGATATCCTTTCTCTTGATAATTCGATCCCCATCAACCGAAATATTCATCATTGGAAAATCTTTTAATGACTTTGCCACAGCCTCCATAAAGATTGGGGTAAAGGTTAGTTTTTCGCCTTCTCGCTTTTCAAAGGAATCTTTTACTTTATTTCGCCAGTTCCAGATCTTGGTTACATCGCATTCTACAAAACTTTGCACATGCGCTGATGTTGAAATGCTCTCAACCATATGATGAGCAATGAGTTTACCCATACGGGTCATTTCAATTATTTCATCCCCACCATTAACAGAAACCGGACTTTTCACAGGTTTAGGTGCCGTTGCAGCCGTTGTTTCCATTGTTTTCTGAATCGGAACTTCCTGGCTTGAAACCTTTACTTTCGCACCTCTGTTTTCGAGGTAAGACAGCATATCGTTTTTGGTTACTCTGCCGTCTTTACCGGAACCGGGAATGGTATCCAATTCAGATTGAGAAATTCCTTCCGCAGTTGCCATATTTTTCACCAAAGGAGAGTAAAAACGATCGCCGCTGCTCTGAACAGGATTGTGTACGGTCTCCATCGCCTTCGTAACGGATTCTTCTACTTTTGAAACCACTTCCTGGGTTACTTCAGGTTGCGCCGCTGCCGCTGATTCTGCCATCACACCTTCTGTTTCTATAATCGCTAAAGTTTGACCTACTTGTACCACATCATCCGTTTGAAACAATTGCTCCACCAATACTCCTTCTACCTCACTGGGAACTTCACTATCAACCTTATCGGTTGCGATTTCCAACACAGCTTCATCCATTTCAATCCTATCACCCACCTTTTTAAGCCAATTGGTAACTGTTGCTTCCGCAACGCTTTCACCCATTTTTGGTAATTTCAGTTCAAATCTTGCCATAACTTATTCGAAATTTATACAATAAAATGCCTGCAAAATTAATTAAAATTCAAGGTTTTGGTTTTATATTTTTCAAAAGGTTTGCGAAAAAGAGCTATTCTATTGTGAATTTGATAATTAAAATCGCTTTACTTCACCCTTTTGATCACTCTGATCACTTCCAACGATAAAATTACAGCCCGGAGGTCGTATTCTGAATTTATTATGCCTGTTTTTTTGCTTAGACATCACTTCGAAGATCTGACTATAGGATAGGTAGTGAGAATCAAAAACCAACATCTTACGATTTACCAGATCTTCGTCTACTGCTCTTAATGCTACTGATCGAACAGGAATTTCATATTGTTCTGAAAGTAATTTAAGCAAATTCAAATCTTCGGTCAAAACCCATATTTCCTCGGATTCCGGCAATTCCTCTCCTTGCCCTTTGGGTGTACGAGTTTGTATATAGCGAGTGATAGAAATCCCTGCATCCACGGCGAAGTTTAATAATTTATGGGAGGAAAAATGCTTTTTATAGAAAATATGCATTGCGCTATAAAACCGATCAAAATAGGCCTTATCTCGTTGTGTACTTTCCCCCTTATAGTGTAATACTTTGATCAGACCACTGTAATAATTTGTTCGTTCCAACTTTAAAAGTTTATAGCAAAGGTCTATATCCTCACCGTACATGAAGTAATCCTCGTCAAATCCCTTCGCTTTTAAAAAAAGTTCACGTTCCATGAACATAAAAGCTCCTGCTAAAATTTCGACAGCACCCACCCCTTCTTTTGCCACATGTTTCGCATAATAACCATATTTGCCTTGAGTAAATCCAAGAACTTTTAACAAGGATCTTCGAGGGGTAGGTAAATTGCGTTTGCTCTCGGGAAGAAAATTTCCGGTACCGTCCATATAATAAAGTCCGAGCGCTCCCATATTCAGATTGCTTTCGGCAAATTGAATACAATAATCAAAAGTATCTTCTGCCACTGCCGTATCGGGATTTAGAATACAGACGTACATTCCTTTTGCGATTTCTGCGGCCTGATTATTGGCCTTACTAAACCCAATATTCTCTTTATTCTGTAAAAAAATAATTTCCGGAAAGCGATTCTTGACCATTTCGGCACTGCCATCATTCGAGGCATTATCCACAACGATAATCTCAGCTTCGATAGTACGAATGGCTTTTTGTACGGAAAGAATGCACTGCTCTAGGAAAGAGCGAACATTGTAGTTTAAAATAATTACCGAAAGTTTCAAATCTCAGGAACTTTTTAAGGAGGTTTCGAAGGGTATTCGATTGATGATACTTCGTCCAAGGGTAACCTCATCCGCGTATTCTAATTCATCCCCTACCGATATTCCACGTGCAATAGTGGTAGTGATCACGTTACATCCTTCAATTTGTTTAAAGATATAGAAATTAGTGGTATCCCCTTCCATCGTCGAGCTTAATGCTAAAATTAATTCAATAATCTTTCCGCTCTTTACCTTTTCTACCAAGGAGGTGATATTTAAATCGCCGGGGCCAACTCCATCCATAGGTGAAATCTTGCCTCCCAATACATGATAATGTCCTCGAAACTGACTCGTATTTTCAATAGCCATTACATCTCGTATATCTTCCACTACACACACAATACGCTCATCACGGTTGGAATTAGCGCATATTTCACACAGTTTCGAATCTGAAATGTTATGACAGTTCTCACAGAAATTTATTTGAGTTCGCATATGTTGCAAACTCTGTGATAATTGTATGGTTCTGGCTTCAGGCTGTTTCAATAGATGTAAGACCAGCCGTAAGGCGGTACGTTTCCCTATCCCGGGAAGTTGGGACATTTCGTTAACGGCATTTTCTAATAATTTTGACGAGAAATCCATGGGCAAATATTGAGGGAAAGATAGCAAAAAAGCCTCAGAAAAACGGTGTCTTTCCGAGGCCATTCCAATTAAAGTTGTTCCTTAATTTTTAATGATCCGCTTCGTCACAATTCCTTTTCCACTGTTCATTCGAACAAAGTAAATACCGTCCTTTAATAGGGATACATCTATGCTATGTCTTTGATCAAACAGAACATCCGGTTGGTAAATCACTAACTTCCCGGTCACATCAAAAACGCGTATATCCATTTCTACAGCTCCCGGATAACTAATATTGATTTCGTATTGAGCAGGATTCGGATAGACCGCTACCTTTTCTGATAATAGCACATCATCATTTGCTAAAACAAATCCATATTTAACAGATGACCACAGCCCTCTTCCATAGGTACCCGCATAGATCTTACCATCGGCCTGATTAATCTCCAACTCGTTGATAATTACGTTGGGAAGGTTGGTAATAAAGGGTTGCCATTCAGAAAATGTATTATCGATATAATAAACTCCATAATCCATTCCTACGTAGAGACCATCATCTCCGTTATCATCCCAAACTACCGCCAATGAACTAAAGTTAGGCAAGTTCATTAAATATTCCTGCCAAGTTACTCCGCCATCTTCCGAAATCTTCACTTTAGCGGCACCGGTTAGTGCCACTGCTATTTTGTCCGGATTGGAAGGATGAATCGCAATGGAGTTAATACCTCCCCCCGGGTTGGTCATTTGAATCCAATCGGTAGCCCCACCATCCTCGGTGCGGTATAAGAATGCGTTTCTCG
>JAHEMZ010000103.1 GCA_024643385.1 Flavobacteriaceae bacterium
TTATTCTGGAACAGCTACGTACCACCAATTACGGGAGATGTGTCTACCGTATGGATAACGATCAACCCGATCATTACGTCACTTCCATGGAGTTTGAAGGCGGGGTAACGGCCAATTTCTCGATGGAGGCTTTTACCTCTTACCACGGGCGACGCACCCGGATCATGGGTTCGCATGGGGACATTGTTGGAAATATGGAGTTCTTCGAACACACCGACTTCCTTACGGGGAAGGTCACCAAATGGGATGTGCAGGTGGATGATGTCACCAATTATAAGAACAGCGGTCATGGCGGCGGCGATTGGGCCTTGGCGGCCGACTGGGTACATGCCGTACGGGAACAGAATCCGGCCCTCCTCACTTCTACCATCGATGCCAGTATCGAGAGTCATATCATGGGTTTCATGGCGGAGAAAAGTAGGTTGGGGCAAAAGATGATGCCGATTCGGATGTAGGGGGGAGTGTAAGGAGGGAAGCGTGAAGAGTAAAGAGTAATGAGTAATGAGTAATGGGTAATGAGTAGTGAGTAGTGAGTAGTGAGTAGTGAGTAGTGAGTAGTGAACAGGAATTAGTGCTGGCTATGAGGAACCGGCGGGCCTGCCCCGAGTACTCGGGGGAATGGACTGAGACGTAGAAATGCGCCAAAAGCGTTTACGTTTCGGTTTTATACCGATTCTTTTGGCTGCATTTCAAGAAGCAGGACAGGGAGCGAGGAAGCATCGGTTCCTCTTGATTTTTTAGGTTCTTTTTTCATCAAGGAAAAAAGAACGGAAAGGAAAAACTTTACAAATTACAATATAGGACGGTGAGTAGGGATGCAATCGCGTGTGAGCGGTTGAATGCGATAGGTCTCGACCCTGCCTCCCGGCAGGCGAGGTCCGCTCGACCTGACAACCGACAACCGACAACCGTAAAGCGTTTACGTTTCGGTTTTATACCGATTCTTTTGGCTGCATTACAAGGAGTGGAACAGGGGGAGCCCTTTACATCAATTCTTCAGATTTTGATCAATGAAATCCAGCAAGGCAATGCACCTATTTTTCGATTCTGATATACGGGTCTTATTGGCGTTGGTAAATAATAAGCGCAGGCTAATTCCATTGTAGATTTTTAACGCCATCTCCGGCTGATCCAATTTATGTGCCAGATAATCTGCTTGTTCTGTTGAAATAAGGTTAGGGGCTACCTTTGACGATTCATAACCGAAATCCTGAAAGTTAATGTGAATGGCCGCTATATAATCGGGAAAAATAAGCGAGTAGAACACGTCTTGTAAATTTACTTTGTACCCATACTCCGACATTTCATTGTATTGATAGAATTTTATGATAGCAGAACGTAAGGAATCGTTCCGGATAATTCCCACTTGCCCTGAGGCATTGATTTCGTTGAAAGTGGTGTTAATATTAGGAAAGGAACTGGTTCTCATTAATTTGCTAATGCCGGTACTGAAACCATCCACCTTGTTAAAACTCCCCTTCGCTTGATAGTCGGCCAAAAGCGATTCGGCGAGATCTATTTTTGTTTGCAAATTACCCTCCAATTCCGCCAATTGGTCTAATTGCATTTGAATATCGCTCTTAAACCGCATCAAAAAACGTTGTTCCTCCTGGCGTTCCAATCGGTTAAAATTCCAATTGTTCAGGGAAAGGGCGATCAGGATTCCAATCACCACCAATACTATTTCGCCTATGGCGTATTTAATATACTTACCTGTTTTGTTTGTTTCCATAAGCTCACGACGGATACGACTGAAAAATTTGATCATAGATTGTGATTGAATTGTTTAAAGATAAGGGAAAAAGTGAGACGCCTGTCCGCCTCCGGCGGATGAGAGGTGAGCTTGCCTGGCTTTGGCAGGAGGGGAGTAGTGAGTAGTGAGAAGTGATCCCGATAGCTCCCGATAGCTATCGGACCGGGAGTGAGTAGTGAGAAGTGATCTTGTCTGCTAAATACAAAATTTAATAAATCAATAGAATCTTTCTTTTTTTATTTGCTTCCTTCATTTCTTTTGCTTGTCCAAAAGAAACGAAGCAAAGAAAAAGACCCTTCTGCGTAGGTATTTTCAAATCTGCTCACGCGATTTGAAACCGTATTCATTTTCCTAAATTTTCTCCAAGGCTTCGAAAATTCTTAACGGAAAATGAATACTATACTGGACCCAGAAGCAGGTCTTTCAAATAATATTAATAACTCAGAAAAATTAAAAAGAGCGTCGGCAGAGAGGAATAGGCGGGCCGGCGTGGGAGGGAATGGACTGCGACGTAGAAAAGCGCCAAAAGCGTTTACGTTTCGGTTTTATACCGATTCTTTTGGCTGCATTTCAAGAAGCAGGACAGGGAGCGTGGAAGCATCTGTTCCTCTTGATTTTTCCGTTCCTTTTGTATCAAGACAAAAGGGACAACAAAGAAAAAAACTTTTCGAATTACAATATGAGTAGGGATGCAATCGCGTGTGAGCGGTTGAATGCGATAGGTCTCGACTCCGCTCGACCTGACAACCCACAACAGATAACAGAGAACCGACAACTGTAAAACGTAAAGCGTGAAGCTAAGTCATATGTGTTGTCATCCTGACGGAAGTCAGGATCTTGACCAAAAAAACTAGCCGCTGAATCTCCACGAGTACTCGGGGCAGCATGACAAAAACCGACAACAGAGCTTGCCTGCCTTTGGCAGGAACCGACAACCGACAACAGAGAACCGACAACCGACAACAGATCTACAAACACAACTTCTTCAAGTCGTCCAGGGTGCCTTTGAATTTATTTCCATCCACGCGGGAGGGAATGCCCTTGATGTATTCGCGGTCGGTGTATTGATGAAAGGCCCAATCAATATTGTGGATGTGGGATTTGCCGGTATAATCGGCGATCCATAAAGGGTAACCACTTACCTGACCTTTAAGGACTTCATTATAAAAATTCCTACCGGTATAGATAATGGGTTTTTTGCCATATTGTTTTTCAGCCAGTCGCAACCAATTGATTATCCCTTGCCGAAGATTCTTGACGCCATATTTTCCAATGCGTTCTACGTCCAGAATGGGCACAAAATCGCCTTGTTCCAATTTTACCTTGGAGGAAAAATGCTGAAACTGACGGGCGGAATTCTCATTGGGGCGGTAATAATGATAGACCCCTACCATAAAGCCGTGCTCCTTGGCTTCTTTATAGTTCTTTCGGTATTCGGCATCTATCCCGTTGAAACCCATAGTGGCACGGATCATGACGTAATGGATCGACTCGTGATGTGATTTTAAGGACGACCAGTTGATCTTCCCCTGGTAATGGGACACATCGATCCCAAAGAGGTAGTCGGCCGGATCAATTTCATTATTTTCTGTTGCTGCAGGGACGGTTGACATGTATTCCGAGGCAGGCAGATTCGGCATCATTCTGAATCCGAACAAGGCACATACCAGCACACTAAGGGATAAAAGACGGCTTGCAGAGACTAGTCTTTGCTGTAGGTTAGAAGTTATTAAGTTCTTGTGCATCATGGGGGCATAATGTTACTAAGTCCTTCGTCGATAATAGATTACCGGCAATTTGATGCTAATGTAATTAAAAAGATGATACGAAGGAAAAAAAAGTGAGGGAGGGAAAAATTTGTAATGAGTAGTGAATAGTGAGTAGTGAGTAGTGAGTAGAGAGAAGTGAGAAG
>JAHEMZ010000014.1 GCA_024643385.1 Flavobacteriaceae bacterium
AACGCAATGATACAACCCATTTGGGATGGAAAAAATGGACTTTTCCCTGGAGAAAACCTATTCAATTTTGTATCGCTAGCTATCGGGATCATACTTTTTGAAGGGGGACTTACCTTAAAACGAGACGAAATATCTAAAGTAGGTCCCGTAATTGGTAAGCTGATTAGTATTGGAGCAGCAGTTACTTTCTTTGGAGCCGGATTGGCAGCACATTATATTTTCGGATTAAATTGGCAGTTATCCTTTTTGTTTTCAGCATTGATTATAGTGACCGGCCCTACGGTAATTTCTCCTATCTTAAGAAACATTCCCCTTAAAAAGGACGTTTCAGCGGTTTTGAAATGGGAAGGCATTCTGATCGATCCAATAGGAGCTTTAGTGGCGGTTCTTGTTTTTGAATTTATCAGCATTGAAGGGGATGCCGGTTATTCGAAACAAGCCTTGATCGAATTCGGAAAGATCATCTTGATCGGGTTTTCATTCGGAATTTCCGGAGGGTACGCCTTGTATTTTGCAATTAAGAAAAGTTTGATCCCCCATTATCTGCTGAATGTGGTCGCGCTTTCTGTAGTGCTTTTAATCTTTGTAGAGAGTGATCTCTTTGCGCATGAATCCGGCCTGTTGTCTGTAGTGGTGATGGGAATGTTCCTGGGAAACAGCAACCTGCCCAATTTAAAGGAACTTCTTTATTTCAAGGAATCTCTGAGCGTTTTACTTATTTCTATCCTTTTTATTCTTTTGGCGGCCAATATCAAACTAGACGATTTATTGCTCGTTTATAACTGGAATACGGCTATTCTTTTGGCGCTTGTAATTTTTGTACTTCGGCCGATTTCGGTCTTTTTGAGCACTACCAATTCGACCCTGAAATTCAACGAGAAATTATTTATAAGCTGGGTAGGTCCCAGAGGAATCGTAGCTGCGGGAATTGCATCGCTTTTTGGTACTAAGCTGGTAATTAAAGGTGTACCGGGAGCTGAATACATAACACCGCTGGTTTTTGCCGTAGTATTAGTGACGGTATTATTGAATGCGACGACCGCCCGTTTCTTTGCTTCAGTGGTGGGGGTGTTTTTAAAAACATCGGAAGGAATTATCATCGTGGGAGCCTCTAAGGTGTCTCGTCTTATTGCCAGTTATCTTCAGAAAAATGGACGACACGTAGTCTTGGTAGATTCCAACCAAGCTAATGTAAGTCAAGCCTTGGAATTAGACCTGGATGCCATTACAGCTAATATTTATGCCGAAGACCTAGGCTCTGATATTGAATTAAATGATGTGGGATATTTGTTGGCATTGACCGGAAGTGGTGAAATTAACCAACAAGCCATCAATCGTTTTGGGAAGATCTTTGGGGAGACAGGAACCTTTAGATTGATGTCTTCTGAAGAAAAAGAAACAGGGGAAGACCTAAACACCAAGGAATTATTTTCAACTACCCACGATTTTGTTATGTTGGAAGAGGTTGCCCGAGCGTATCCTTCCATTCAAGAAATTCCGGTAGAATCTAAGTTACAGTTCCAAAAGTTGCTGGCCATTATTGAGAAAGACAATGATACTGTTGCGCTATTTCTTAAATTACCCGGCGGCTTTCTAGAAATCATTGCCAGTCCGAAAGAAATGGAAGTAAAAGGAAATTGCCAATTAGTATACTTAGGTAAACCGTTGGATATAGAGGAACTTAATATGGTTACTCGAGACCGTCGTAAACCGGAAAAATAAAAATGCAACAATTGATCATTGATTCGAAATGTCAAAAATGAAAAACCATATTCTCTTAATTTTAGTTGCCATTCTGTGTTTTTCATGCAAAAAGGATGATCCAGCTTCTTGCACCTTATGCAACTCTCCTGAAACATTGCAGTTTGAAGTATGCCGAGAAGGCAATGGAAATGCCTCGGTGAACGGTCAGGACACAGGGACAAACTATGAACTATATATTGCAGATCTGGAGGCGACGGGTGTCACTTGCGGAAACTAATCATTCAGCTTTAATACGGCCATAAAAGCCTCCTGTGGAATTTCTACATTTCCAATAGCTCGCATACGTTTTTTACCTTTTTTCTGTTTTTCCAATAATTTCCTCTTACGAGAAATATCCCCACCATAACACTTAGCAGTAACATCCTTACGAAGTGCTTTTACGGTTTCGCGGGCAATTATTTTCGCTCCGATGGCCGCTTGAATGGGAATGTCGAATTGTTGACGAGGAATTAGTTGACGCAGTTTTTCACACATTTTTTTCCCAATATCGTAGGCGTTATCCTGGTGAAGTAAAGCGGAAAGCGCATCTACTACGTTGGCATTCAATAGCACATCTACCTTTACCAGTTTAGAGGCCCGCATCCCTATAGGCGAATAATCGAAAGAAGCATATCCTTTGGAGACCGTTTTTAAACGATCATAAAAATCAAAAACGATTTCAGCTAAAGGCATATCAAAGTTGAGCTCGACCCGATCTTGCGTAAGATAGGTTTGATTGGTGATTTGCCCTCTTTTTTCGATACATAAGGACATCACAGATCCCACAAAGTCTGATTTGGTAATGACACTGGCTTTGATATATGGTTCTTCTACACGATTCAGCGTAGAAGGGTCTGGAAGATCACTGGGATTGTTGACTAAAATGGGTGTTTCCGGGTTTTTATTGGTAAATGCATGATAAGAAACGTTGGGCACGGTGGTTATTACCGTCATGTCGAATTCACGTTCTAATCGCTCTTGAATGATCTCCAAATGGAGCATCCCTAAAAAGCCACATCGGAAACCAAAACCTAAGGCAGCTGAACTTTCCGGTTCGAATACTAGGGAAGCATCGTTCAGCTGTAGTTTTTCCATAGAACTGCGCAATTCTTCGTATTCTTCGGTATCGACCGGATAGATACCTGCAAAAACCATTGGTTTTACATCTTCAAAACCGGCAATCATATTAGTGGTAGGTGTTTTAGTGTCTGTAATGGTATCACCTACCTTAACTTCACGAGCATCTTTAATTCCGGTAATGAGATATCCCACATCGCCCGTACTTACCACTTTTTTGGGCACCTGTTTTAATTTTAAAGTCCCGACTTCATCGGCAAAATAAGATTTACCAGTTGCCATGAATTTAATTTGCTGGCCTTTGGTAATTTCACCATTTAATACACGGAAATAGGTTTCAACTCCCCTAAAAGGGTTGTATACGGAATCAAATATCAAAGCCTGAAGGGGTTCGTCAGGGTTTCCTTTTGGCGGTGGAATTCGTTCTATAATTGCGGAAAGAATTTCTTCAATGCCAATACCTGTTTTGGCGCTTGCGGGAATTATATCGCTGCGATCACAACCTAACAAATCGACGATATCATCGGTTACTTCCTCCGGTTTGGCAGAGGGTAAATCTACCTTGTTTAAAACCGGAATGATTTCCAGATCGTTTTCAAGTGCCAGATACAGATTGGAAATGGTTTGCGCCTGAATACTCTGAGCTGCGTCTACGATTAAGAGAGCTCCTTCACAAGCTGCGATCGAGCGAGAGACTTCATAAGAGAAATCTACGTGCCCTGGAGTGTCGATTAAATTGAGAATATAAGACTCGCCCTTATAGACGTAATCCATCTGAATGGCATGACTTTTTATGGTAATCCCTCGTTCTCTCTCCAAGTCCATATTGTCCAATAATTGATCTTGTTTTTCTCGATCGGTGACAGAACCCGTAGCGTCTAACAGACGATCAGCCAGGGTGCTCTTTCCGTGGTCAATATGGGCAATAATGCAAAAATTGCGGATGTTCTTCATAGATAAGTACTTCGTGCCTTTCAGTTTGCAAATATAGGGGAAAATAGAAGCTTACAAACAACCTTATAAAAGGTTAGCATAAATTATTGTTGTGTAAGAATTTTAATATTAAATTAAAAACGGATATTTGTGGGTAGTCTGTTTTGAAACTTAATAAAACAGTTTGTCAAAATTGAAAAGTTTTTATTACTTTAAAGTGCTTTAAACAAGCCTATGCCTTTAAGATTATTCGTTGTTTTGTGGCTTCTTCCTCAGCTATTCTTGGGTCAAAATTATTTGATTTCCGGCAAGGTGTTGAATGAGGAGAATCAGCCGCTCTCCTACGTTAATATCGTATTAACTTCAGATGAATTTCCGGAAGGTTTATCAGGCACTACTACTGATGAGAACGGGAACTTCAAAATTGAAAATATTGTCGAGGGTTCTTATGGCTTAAGCATTTCCATGATAGGATATGCATCTAAAACAATAACCTTTAATCTTCCTGACAGAGAAGATCTGGGCACGATCATTTTGCAGGAAGAAGCAGAGGGGCTGGGAGAGGTAACCTTGTCTGCTCCCAAGCCGAGCATTCAAAAGACTGCCGGCAAATTAATTTTCAATGTTGAAAATTCATCACTGTCTAGCGGAAACACATTGAATTTATTGGCCAAGACACCGGGAGTAATTGTTCTCGGAGAGAGTATTTCCATCAAAAATAGACCCACTACAGTATATCTTAACGGAAGGCGAGTATATCTTTCCAAGTCCGAAATGAATGCATTCCTACTTAATTTGGATGCTTCAGTGATTAAGTCGGTAGAGGTTATCACCAATCCTTCGTCGGAATTTGATGCAGAGTCCGGTACCGTAATTAACATTATCACCTCTAAAGGGATTGCTCCGGGCTATAAGGGAACTTTAACAGGGAACTATGAACAGGCAATTTTTTCCAAATACAAAATAGGGACATCACATTTCTTTAAAAACAATTGGTTGAATTTGTTTGGGAGCTATAGTTACAGCCCCAGGAAAGAAAATAAAGACCAGGAATCTTATATTCGTTACACAAAGGCCGACCCTTCTCAGACGGAGGCTATTTGGGAGAGCGATTTTAACCGAATTACTCGCAGTTATGGGCATCAAGCAAATTTGGTAGCGGACATTGATTTTAACGACAAAAATTCCCTCAACCTTACGGCAAATGTCTCACTATCGCCGGACAAAGAATACCAGAATTTTCAGAATACATCCATTTACAATGCGCAACGACAATTGGACTCAACATTTATCACCAAGAGTGAAGTGAACATAGACACCAATAATTTATTGTTTGGCGCTGATTATAAGACGGCCTTAAATTCAGAAGGAGGGTCTATTACTGTTGGAACCAATTATATTTCTTATACCAACGATCAAGGTCAACAACTTCAAAGTGATTACTATTTACCCAATGGAGATTTTCTCAAAACCATACAGTTTGATACAGATTCGAATCAAGAAACAGAGATTATTACAGGACATTTTGACTTGAATTCATCTCTTTGGGCTGGAAATTTCGAGGCAGGGTTAAAGTATTCTCATATAGATACTCAAACGGGATTGGATTTTTATGACATCGTAAATGGCACCGTTCAATTTAATCCAAGTCTGTCCGACAGTTTTTCCTATGAAGAAGCCATTTATGCAAGCTATGTAAATTTTGACAAGGAACTTGAAAAGTGGCATATCAATTTTGGCCTGAGAGGCGAGTATACGGATGTTTCAGGTATTTCTGAGACATTGGGAAATGTAAACACCCAAGAATATTTCCAATTATTTCCCATTGTTTCCTTTGAGTATAAATGGAATGAAAATAATTCGGCGGGAGTGAGCTATGCGAGAAAAATTGACCGACCGAGGTATCAGAGCTTAAATCCGTTTCGTTATTTCATCAATGAAAACAACTTCAATATCGGAAACCCTAATCTAGTACCTGCTATCGAAGACAAGATCACTTTAAGCTATTCACACAAAGGGAAATGGTTTCTTGAGATGTATTACCAACATATCGATAACTCATTGGAAATACTTAACTTTCAAGACAATGAAAATTTCACATTAAGGCAACTGGATGCTAATATGGTAGATTATTTTCAATACAGCATGGATCTGGTTTATTCATCATCCTTAACAGATTGGTGGTTTGCTAACTATATTTCTTCCTTTTACTATTTAGAAAATGAATTTTTTGCGGTAGAGAGCGCTCAAGAAACCTATATCAATAATACTTTTGGATTCTATGGTCAGGTTTATAATCAATTTACATTAACAGAAGACGGCACGTTCACCTCTGAATTGACCGCTTCTTATGTTTCTAATTTGATTTCCGGCTCATTGGATTATAACAATATCTTTAATCTTTCCTTATCGTTCCGAAAGTCTTTATGGAATAAAAGTGCCAGTATTTCTTCCGGCGTGGATGATATCTTTAACACCAATAATGTGCCGGTAACTTCCCGGTATTTAAACCAGGACAATTCTTATTTCGCAATGCCCGAATCCCGTAAATTTTGGATCGGGTTTCAATACAATTTTGGAAATTATACACTGAGAGAGAATAAGAAAAGCATCAAAACCCAAGAAGGGGACAGGCTCCAATAACACACCTCCACTTAATTAATTTCACTATTTTTGCATCATGGCAAAAATTGGCACCATAGAACTGGGATCCTTTCCTTTGTTGCTTGCACCCATGGAGGATGTGAGCGACCCTCCATTTCGAGCGCTCTGTAAAGAGCACGGGGCCGACGTGGTCTATACTGAATTCATTTCCAGCGAAGGCCTTATTAGAGATGCGGCAAAAAGTGTCATGAAATTGGATATCTATGACAAGGAGCGCCCGGTAGGAATTCAAATATTCGGCGCTGTATTGGATTCCATGTTAAGAAGCGTTGAAATAGTAGAGGCTAGTGGACCGGATTTCATTGACATTAATTTTGGGTGTCCTGTTAAAAAAGTTGTATCCAAAGGAGCAGGAGCAGGGATTTTAAAAGACATCGACTTAATGGTATCTTTAACAGCTGCCATGGTAAAACATACAAAGTTGCCCATTACTGTAAAAACTCGTTTGGGATGGGATCAAGACTCCATTAAGATTGTTGAAGTTGCAGAGCGATTGCAGGATGCAGGCTGCCAAGCTTTGTCCATTCACGGGAGAACCAGAGCTCAGATGTATAAAGGCGATGCGGATTGGGCGCCTATTTCGGCGGTAAAGAACAACGCTAGAATGCATATTCCCATTTTTGGTAATGGAGATGTAAACAGCCCGGAAAAGGCAATGGAAATGCGAGATAATTTTGGATTGGATGGGGCCATGATCGGCAGGGCGAGCATAGGATATCCTTGGTTTTTTAGAGAAGTAAAGCACTTTTTTAAAACCGGCGAACACCTCGCTCCACCTACCATACAAGAGCGCGTTACCGCCGCTCAAAGACATCTGGAAATGGCCATAGAATGGAAAGGCGAGAAATTGGGGGTATTTGAAACCCGAAGACACTACACAAATTATTTTAAGGGAATTCCCGACTTTAAAGAATATCGAACCAAAATGGTCTCAAGTGATGACGCGGAAAGTGTGTTTGAAACTTTTCAGGAAGTTCTTGAAAAATTCAACGACTACCAGTTCGTTTAGGAAAGAAGCTTTTCGGTAACTCTAAGAGAAGCAATTTTTGAAGCGATTCCCCCTAAAACAAGGATCGTGACAAAAACGATCAATAAGTTGATCATCCTGAATTTTACAGGATAAGCCAGAGAAGGAGTTATGGGCACTAAACCATATTCAAGTTGCAACCCTACAATTATACTGCCTAAGAAAAGACCAATACTTACGCCTATTAGGGTCATAAGTAAGCCGTTATAGAAAAAAACAGCTCGAATTTCACGAATGGTTAGCCCAAGAAAGTATAAGGTCTTTATGTTTTTCCGTTTTTCCAAAATAATCATTATCACCGTCCCCGCCAGGTTGAATATGGCAATGGCTGCGATAAGACTTACAAAGAGATAAGTAAAAAGGTTTTCAGAATTGAGCATTTTATAAAGTGCGTCATTTTGTTGAATGCGATTCTTAATGATTAATTCTTCAGAGAACAGCGCTTTTAAGTTCCCTTTAATCTTCGCTTCGTCCGCCGCGGGATTTAGTTTGAATTCTACATAGGAAACTTTTGTGCTGTCCAAGCCTAAAAGGTTTTGAGCCAATTGTAGATCGGAGAAAATATATTTACTGTTCAGGTCATCATTAATTTCATAGATACCCGCAGCCACCACTCGCTTTGAATTAAAGGCGGATGTTGGATCTAACGCATTGATCTCTCCCAAACCCGGTTTTGGAGCATAAATTTCGAGCAGATTTGAATAATCTCTGACAGGCATTGATAATTTTGAAGAAATTCCAAAGCCTATCACCACTTCGTCGCTATTTGAAACCAGCCATTCACCAACAAATAAAAGGCTATCGATTGGAGTTACTTTACCATAATTTGAATCAACTCCCTTAATAAATGCAATATGATTCTTACCTCTGTATTGAATAAATACTTTTTCTTCCAATACCATTGAAACAGCAGTCACTCCTTCCATTTGTGACAATTTCGAATATTTTTCTGAACTAATTTCTAGGGTTTTGCCTAAGGCAGGGGTTATTTTTAGATCACTATCGAAAACATTGGTAAACTCTAACGCAAAATCCTTCAGGCCAGAAAATCCTGACAGGACTATAAATAATGACATAGCTCCAAGAATGACGGCAATAACGGCAATGCGAGAAATAATATTTACGGCATTTTTGGTGCTTTTTGAAAAAAGGTATCGTTTCGCTATGAAAAGAGGGTATTTCACGTATTAGCGTTTCTTTCTTTTTTCTAAAAGGTTAGGATCCTTAATAGGGTTTTCATCGCCTTTGACCGCTTTTTCAATTTGATCGATATATTCCAAGGAATCATCATTATAAAAAGTCAAGTCGGGCATTTTGCGCAATTGATGCTTTGTCAGGAGGGCTATTTGATGCTTTATCTTGGGTTTTAACTCGTTCAATTCTTTTACAATTCGTGTAGCTTTGTCTGCAGGGAACACGCTTGTATATACCTTTGCGAGCGATAAGTCGACCGTAACCGTAACCTTGGATACGGAAACGATAATCCCGGCTTGTCCGCTGTTTCTTAATAATTCCTGAAGCACAAGCGCCAAATCTTTTTGTAGCACTCCGGAAATTTTCTTTTGTCTATTACTTTCTTCCATGGTACAAAAATAACATAAATACCACTCAAGGGTTCTATTTTATTATTTTTGAGGAAACAATCATAAGAAATGATAAATAAAATTGAACATATTGGAATCGCCGTAAAAGATTTGGAGGCATCTTTGGAAATATATCGAAACCTGCTGGGAGTTGATTGTTATAAGACCGAAGCAGTAGATTCTGAGCATGTAATTACGGCGTTTTTTAAGTGTGGGGAAAGTAAAATCGAATTATTGAAATCCACGAATGAAGAAGGGCCAATAGCTAAGTTCATAGAGAAAAAAGGGGAGGGAATCCATCACATCGCATTTTCGGTAGAAGATATCAGAGCAGAGGTTAAACGATTGAAGGAACAGGGATTTGAAGTGTTGAATGAAGAACCGAAAAAAGGAGCAGATAATAAATGGGTTGTTTTTCTGCACCCCAAGTCTTCATCCGGCGTATTGGTGGAACTTTGTCAAGATCGAAACATTAAATAAATTGTTTTGCACTGTAAAATAAGTGTTTTACATTTGCAACTTGTTTTAGGTCCCATAGCTCAGCTGGTTAGAGCACCTGACTCATAATCAGGGGGTCCATGGTTCGAGCCCATGTGGGACCACAAAATAGTATTGGCTCTTTGAATAATTAGATTTCTAAAAATTGATTGTGATATCAATTGTAATAAGTTAAATTTTTACAGCAAACCTACCTGATATAAGTTGGGCCTTTATTACTTATGTGGAAAAAGACATTTTTCAAAAACTCTTTAGTTGATATTGGCAATTGAGAGGGAAGAAATTGGATGGATGACAATTTTTAGGGCTACAATTTATTTATCCGAGAAAACTTGACTAGACAATATATTTAGTCTAAAGAACAATTTTTAAATTAAATTTCGGTTAATAATTTGTTGATAAACCGCTTTTTTTCTTGTCGTTAAAAAAAAATTATTACTTTAGACCCAGAATATGCGACCCCAAATCGTAACTATATTAACCTTTTTGCTATTCCTTGTGAATAGCATTACTATGCTTGGGCAGACTACTGCTTCATCAAGCCCGCCCCCTCCTGGACAAAATCGAGGGCCAGAATTTCCCTTAGATTCAAGTATTTACCTGTTAATTATTGCGGGTTTACTGTACGGATTTTTTGTACTGTACACAAAATCCAAGAAGATTAAAAATACCCCTCTGTAATACGTTTTACGTATTTCCCGATCACATCAAATTCTAGATTTACAATGGATCCTATTTTGAAGGATTTGAAGTTTGTATGCTCAAACGTATAAGGAATGATCGCAACGCTAAAGCTTCCCTGAGCGGAATCAACAACCGTTAGACTTACACCATTTACAGTGATAGAGCCTTTTTCGACAGTTATGTTGTGAAAGTCAGGATGATAACGAAAGGTAAAAATCCAACTTCCATTGGACTGTGAAATTTTAGTACACTCACCTGTCTGATCCACATGACCTTGAACCATATGTCCATCCAATCGGTCGCCAAGTTTCATAGCTCTCTCTAAATTGATCAGGTCTCCCATCTTTACTTGGCCGAGATTGCTTTTCTTCAAAGTTTCCTCGATCGCTGTAACCGTATAATCAGCGCCCTTTATATCTACTACCGTCAGACATACTCCGTTGTGGGCAACACTTTGGTCGATCTGAAGTTCTGATGTAAACGGGCATCTCAAGGTAAGATGTAAATTACCCTCTTCTGTCGACAGTGCAACAATTTCCCCAATAGCTTCAACAATACCTGTAAACATGCTTTCAATTAATTACCTTTGCAAAAATAACACGGAGTATTTGTATATGAGCAAAAATGAAAAAATAATTCTGGGAATTTCTATAGGCGACCTAAATGGTATAGGGAGTGAAATAGTTTTAAAGACCTTTGAGGACCCAAGAATGTTGGAGTTTTGCACTCCGGTATTATTTGCTTCTGTAAAATTGATGTCCTTTTATAAAAAGGCATTTGAAATGGATATTAGCTTTCAGGGCATTGACCACATGGACGAGGTGATCCACAAAAAAATAAATGTGCTCAATGTTTGGAAGGAGCCGGTCGATGTAGAATTTGGTAAAGAAACGGCGATTGCCGGGACCTATGCGATAAGATCATTAAAGGCTGCAGTAGATGCTTTAAAGAAAGATAAGATAGACGTATTAGTTACTGCGCCAATCAATAAGAGTAACATCCAATCTTCTGAATTTAATTTTCCGGGCCACACCGACTTTTTGACTTCAGAACTTAAGGGAGATAGTTTGATGTTTATGATTTCTGAAAATCTTCGGGTCGGCTTGCTCACCGATCATGTACCTGTCAAGGATGCTCCCTCTAAAATCACCCGGGAATTAATTGATAAAAAAATTAATACGATTCATACAGCACTCATTGAAGACTTTGGCATTATAAGGCCTAAAATAGCCGTTCTTGGTATCAATCCGCACACAGGGGATAATGGGGTAATTGGAAACGAAGACGATGCAATTCTGCGTCCGGCTTTAGATAATATAAGAAATAACGGTAAACTTGTATTAGGACCTTACGCTGCAGATAGCTTTTTTGGTTCAGGGAATTATAAAAACTTTGATGCTATTGTTGCGGCATATCACGATCAAGGATTAATTCCATTTAAAACCTTGGCCTTTGGACAAGGGGTTAATTTTACGGCAGGATTGAATAAGATTCGAACCTCTCCGGATCACGGTACCGCTTATGATATAGCCGGAAAAAATATGGCGAATGAAGGTTCCTTCAAAGAGGCTGTTTTTGTGGCACTTTCTATTTTCAAAAACCGCACGGATTATCATACAATGGCCAAAAACCCATTAAAAATTACCATAAAGAAAAGTCCATCCAAAAAGAATTCTTAAATAGATAGGGCAAATAAAATTATTTATTATCTTTGCAACCGCCTTTTTTGGAAGGCAAAAGTTTAAATATTGATGTGAAAATGAAGGAAATGAAAGAATTTACAATTCCCTTTGTGGGATTGAAATTGGGAGAACACATCTTTAATTTTGAAATAAAGAATACGTTCTTTGAGCATTTTGAGTACGAAGAGTTTAATGGTGCTGAAGTAGCCCTTGAAGTTCTATTGAACAAGAAGACTACCTTAATGGAGTTTACCTTGAACTTTTCAGGATTTGTGAATGTTAACTGTGATCTTACGAATGAACCTTATGATCAAGAGGTAAAAGGGGATTATCATTTTGTAGTTAAATTTGGCGAGGAATTCAACGATGAAGATGAAGACTTGCTGATTTTGCCTCACGGCAGCTACCAGGTTAACATTCAGCAATACATTTATGAATCGATTGTCCTGTCTTTACCTGCGAAACGAATACACCCAGGCGTAAAAGATGGAACGTTAAAATCGGAAATACTCGAAAAACTTGAAGAATTGAGCCCAAAAGGATCGGGGGAATCAGATGAAAATCCGGATACTGACCCAAGATGGGATAATTTAAAAAAACTATTAACGGATAAATAAGATTGAGCCATGGCACATCCTAAGAGAAAAATCTCGAAAACAAGAAGAGATAAAAGAAGAACACATTACAAAGCTACGGTCCCTCAAATTGCAACTGATCCAACTACCGGTGAAGCTCATTTATACCACAGAGCACATTGGCACGAAGGAAAATTGTACTATAAGGGCCAAATTGTGATTGATGCCCCTGAAGCAGCGGTTGCATAAATTTGAAACTTTACGAATTCTATAACTCTCACCCGAAATACCGGGGTGAGAGTTTTTTTTATTTTACCCAAAAATTGATAAAAACAAGTGACTTTAGACCTAATTTTGACTAAAAATTAGTACTTTTCACTTCTATTTTAAGGTTTTGGGCCATTTTTGTGAAAAATAAATTCATCGCTATATGACAAAAATCACAGCAGCAATTACCGCTGTGGGAGCTTACGTCCCGGATTATGTCCTTACCAACCAGATTCTGGAAACAATGGTGGACACTAATGATGAATGGATTACCGCCAGAACCGGAATAAAGGAAAGACGGATCCTAAAAGACAAAGATAAGGGCACTTCCTATATGGCCATTAAAGCGGCGGAAGATCTGATAAAAAAGAGAAACATTGACCCTCGCGAGATTGATATGGTGATTATGGCAACCGCCACACCTGATATGCCGGTGGCAGCAACAGGCGTTTACGTAGCTAGTCAAATTGGAGCCGTGAACGCTTTTTCATTCGATCTTGTCGCTGCGTGTTCCAGTTTTTTATTCGGAATGTCAACCGCGGCCAGATATATAGAATCCGGTAAGTATAAAAAGGTGCTTTTAATCGGCGCGGATAAGATGTCTTCCATTATCGACTATGAAGACCGTACTACTTGTATTATTTTTGGAGATGGTGCTGGAGCCATACTATTTGAGCCCAATTTAGAAGGTCTTGGATTAATCGACGAATATCTTCGTTCGGACGGTATAGGGAGAAATCATCTTAAGATCGATGCCGGCGGATCTTTATTACCTCCTTCTGCAGAAACGGTTGCAAATAAGCAACATTATGTCTTTCAGGATGGAAAAACTGTTTTTAAGTTTGCGGTATCCAATTTGGCAGATGTTTGTGCCAAAGTGATGGAACGAAATAATCTATCCAGTGAAGACGTAAATTGGTTAGTTCCGCATCAGGCAAATAAACGCATCATTGACGCCGCTTCGAATCGGATGGGACTTCCTGATGAAAAAGTAATGATCAATATCCATAAATATGGAAATACAACATCGGCGACCTTGCCACTGTGTTTGGCGGATTACGAAGACCAATTGAAAAAAGGGGACGATCTAGTTTTTGCCGCTTTCGGTGGTGGTTTCACTTGGGGAGCTGTTTATTTAAAATGGGCATATAATTCTAAATAATGATCAATTAATAAAAACAATATGGACTTAAAGGACATTCAAAATCTCATTAAATTCGTGGCCAAGTCAGGAGCTAGTGAAGTAAAACTAGAAACTGATGATGTGAAAATCACCATTAAAACAGGTTATGACCATGATCGTGGGGAAACCACATATATCCAGCAAATGCCAACCATGGCTGCCCCACAAGTACCGGTAGCGCCAGTGCAGCCGATTTCAGCTGCGCCTCCAGCATCGCCTTCGGCAGCTGCGGATGAAAATTCCAAATTCATTACGATTAAGTCACCTATCATTGGGACTTTTTACAGAAAACCGTCTCCTGATAAACCATCTTTCAAAGAGGTCGGAGATGCCGTTTCTGTTGGAGATGTTTTATGTGTGATTGAGGCAATGAAACTTTTCAATGAAATTGAAAGTGAAGTATCCGGAAAAATAGTCAAAGTATTGGTAGAAGATTCCTCTCCGGTAGAATTCGATCAACCATTATTTCTAATAGACCCGTCTTAATTGTCAAATCCCAAAATCCAAAAATCAAATCCAACTTGAGTTGGAATTTGGTGCTTGGAGTTTGAAATGATGAATCATATGTTCAAAAAGATATTAATTGCAAATCGAGGGGAGATTGCCTTAAGGGTAATACGAACCTGTAAAGAAATGGGAATTAAGACCGTAGCGGTCTATTCCACAGCGGACGCTGAAAGTTTACACGTTCGTTTTGCAGACGAGGCCGTGTGTATAGGTCCGCCGTCCAGTAGCGAAAGTTATTTGAAAATGTCAAATATCATTGCAGCGGCAGAAATTACAAATGCGGATGCTATTCACCCCGGATATGGATTCCTTTCAGAAAACGCTAAGTTCTCTAAAATTTGTGAGGAACATGGGATAAAATTTATTGGAGCCTCTGCTGAGATGATCGAAAAAATGGGAGATAAGGCAACCGCCAAAGCGACCATGAAGGCAGCGGGTGTACCTTGTGTTCCCGGAAGTGATGGAATTATTCCAGATTTTGAGACCTGTTTAAAAGTGGCCAAGGAAACGGGATATCCGGTAATGTTGAAAGCTACTGCCGGAGGGGGTGGAAAGGGCATGCGCGCCGTTTGGAAAGAGGAAGAATTGAAAGGCGCCTGGGACTCAGCTAGACAGGAAAGTAAGGCTGCTTTTGGCAATGATGATATGTATATGGAGAAACTTATTGAGGAACCACGCCATATCGAAATTCAAATTGTAGGAGATAATACGGGAAGAGCTTGCCATTTAAGTGAAAGAGATTGTTCTATTCAAAGAAGACACCAAAAATTAACCGAAGAAACTCCGAGCCCGTTTATGACTAAAAAACTTCGGGATGATATGGGAAAAGCAGCAGTTAAGGCTGCGGAATATATCAGTTATGAAGGAGCGGGGACGATCGAATTTTTGGTAGACAAACACCGAAACTTCTATTTCATGGAAATGAATACGCGTATTCAGGTAGAGCACCCAATTACCGAACAAGTTGTGGATCATGATTTAATACGAGAGCAGATATTGGTTGCGGCCGGAGTGCCGATCTCAGGAAAGAATTACCTTCCACAATTACACTCTATTGAATGCCGTATCAACGCGGAAGACCCTTATAACGGGTTTCGTCCTTCCCCCGGAAGGATAACCACTTTACATGCACCGGGAGGACATGGCGTGCGATTAGATACGCATGTGTATGCCGGTTATGTTATTCCTCCGAATTACGACTCCATGATCGCCAAATTGATCACCACTGCTCAGACAAGAGATGAAGCGATCTGTAAAATGAAGCGGGCACTGGACGAATTTGTGATCGAAGGAGTTAAAACGACCATTCCATTTCACCGGCAACTAATGGATGATCCGAATTATGTAGCGGGAAATTACACAACAGCCTTTATGAATACCTGGGAAATGAAAGAGTCTGAGGAGGACTAGTGTTCATTTTGCCTAAACGATATTTGAAAGCACCTTTATCCAATCTTTGATCAATTTGGAATCGGTGCTTTTTTAATGCCTAAACTGAAAAACATTTGGAACTCTCTCATTGGGAATATACAACCTGGCTTGACAACATTGATTTTGCAATAGTTGGTAGTGGTATTGTGGGTCTTTCCTGCGCACTTACCTTAAAAGAAAACCATCCTAAAGCTAAAGTTGTTGTTTTTGAAAAAGGAGTATTACCAAGTGGTGCCAGTACCAAAAATGCGGGATTTGCTTGTTTTGGCAGTGTATCGGAAATTCTGGAGGATCTAAAGACACATTCAGAAGAGGAGGTGATACAGTTGATCCGAAATCGTGCGCAGGGATTACAAGTGCTGAGAGATCGTTTAGGGGACAAAAAGATAGATTATCAACAACGTGGAGGGTACGAAATATTTTCGGAAAGAGATCAAATCCTTTTTCAGGAATGCTTAGAAAAATTAGACTATGTCAATGAACTCACAAAAGAGGCAGTTTTTTCAAAAAACGATGTTTTTTTACTAAGAAATGATCCATTTCCATTCCAAAAGATTCAAAAACAAGTCATTTTGAACCAATATGAAGGTCAGTTAGACACTGGGAAAATGATGTTTTTCTTAATACAGGAATGTATGAAAAAAGGTATTTATATCTTAAACAGTACAAAAATTGAATCGTTTTCAGCAAAAAATGGTAAAATAGCATTAAAAATGGAGGAATTTGAAACAATTGAGGTTCAAAAGCTCCTTATTGCTACCAACGGATTTGCGAAAGAACTACTTGGAGAGGATGTTTTGCCTGCACGAGCGCAAGTAATTATTACTAAACCGATACCAAATTTGAAAATAAAAGGAACCTTTCATTTGGATAAAGGCTACTATTATTTCCGAAACATCAATGATCGAATGCTATTAGGAGGTGGGAGAAATATAGATTTTCTGGGAGAAACCACCACAGCGTTAGGGGTTACTTTTCAAATCCAGCAGCGATTGGAAGAATTATTAAAAACCACCATTTTACCGGGTGTACCATTTGAAATCGAGCGAAGATGGAGTGGAATCATGGGAGTAGGAAATCAAAAGAAACCCATCGTAAAAAAACTCTCTGAAGGTGTTTTCTGCGGAATTAGGCTGGGAGGTATGGGAGTGGCTATTGGAAGCCTGGTGGGGAAAGAACTAGCTAATTTAGCCGACTCTTAATATGCTAAAAAGACTAATTAAATATTTGTTTAAATTTCTGCTTTGGCTATTTGCTTTCAGCTTGCTAGGGGTTATTATTTATAAGTGGGTGCCTGTTCCCTATACTCCATTAATGGCAATCAGGTCGTTAGAAGCAAAGGATAATTTTACGACCAAACACGATTGGGTTTCTATCGATCACATTTCTAAAGACTTACAACTTGCTGTTATCTGTGCGGAGGATCAAAACTTTTTAAAGCATCGAGGATTTGATTTTAAGGCGATAGAAAAAGCGATGGACAATAATAAAAAAGGGAAGAAAGTGAGAGGAGCCAGCACCATCACACAACAAACAGCCAAAAATGTATTTTTATGGCCGCAAAGAAGTTGGTTACGAAAAGGATTGGAAGCCTATTTTACTTTTTTAATCGAAACATTTTGGAGTAAGGAACGTATTTTGGAGGTTTATTTGAACAGTATTGAAATGGGTAATGGTATTTATGGAGCAGAAGCAGCTTCTCAATATTGGTTCAAAAAACCGGCACAAAAATTAACGAAATACGAGGCTGCTTCTATTGCGGTGATATTACCAAATCCTCGGGAATACCGAGCTACTCGAAAAAGTAATTATATGGAAAATCGAAGACAATGGGTCATGAAACAAATGCGTTATCATGGCACTTTGGTCTTAAAAAAACAAGCCTATGACCCTACTGGAAATTAAGGAAGCATTATTGGCGGAATGCCATGAAAAGGTGAGCGGCCGTTATCAAAAGATAAAACAAACCATCGTAGATTTGAACGAAGCTCTTGAAGAAGTATCTAACTCAGGGGGTGATGATGGATTTGACAATAGTAGGTCTATGATACAAATAGATATTGAAAATGCTACCAAACAATTAGGGGAAGTAAATATTTTAAAAGACGTTTTGCAAAAAATCGACATTAAATCGATTACCCAATATGCGAGGTTGGGAAGTTTGGTCAAGACAAGTAATGCGACTTACTTTTTAAGTTTATCAATTGGAACGGTATCTATTAACAATGAAAATTACCTCTGTGTTGCCTTACACTCACCAATAGGTGATATGTTATTGGGAAAACAAACAGGCGATAAATTTGTATTCAATCAAGTGGAACAAGAAATTCTTGAAATAAAATAGGGGCTGCTCAAGCAGCCCCTAAAATTAAACTTAAAACTTGTATTTATTACTTAATTCTTAACGAGTTTCAAAGTTTTAGCTCCATTTTCACCATTTATTTGAGCAAAATAGATGCCTCTGCTTAATCCTTCGTTGTTGATTACATAAGAATTTGAATCTACTTGAAAGTTTCCGATCATTTTTCCTAAAGTATCAAAAATTACGATGGTGTTTATTTTCTGGTTTGCGGAAGAAACCGTCCAATTGTCATTAGATGGATTTGGATATACAGCAAATGAATTCAAGGCATTATCGTTGATACTCGCAACTAGAGGAGCGCTTACAACAACGCTTCCTAACGCCGCTTCATTAGCTGGATCGGCATTTACGCCAACTACTTGAAAACCATACTGAAGATAAGTATCTGTTCCTTCTACATTGGTATAATTGATTTCAAAGTTTTCTCCTGCCACAAGTTCAGCAGACTCTTGCTTTACTACAGAAAAGTCAGCATTGAACACTTTAATAAAAGCAATCACTGTATAGGCAGCGTCGATAGTATTGTCAACCACTCCTCCGATAAAAGTTAACTCGCTTCCAATTAGTGTGTTGTCCTCTACGTAAGTGTTCCCTTCAAAAATTTTATTTCCTTCTCCTGTATTTTGGTCAACCCAAAAAGGATCAGTTCCGTCACCCCAAGCGTTAAAGTTGGGCTGTAAAGTAATGGTGCCGGCGCCGGCGTCAACTACCGTCTTTAAATCCGGCACACCCCATGGCTGTCCAAATACAAATCCTCCACCATTGGCAGGAAGTTCAAAGACATTTGCGTATCCTACAAAATTGGCGTTGGCGTCAACTTCAACAGTGTTCTGCGAAGTTCCAACGAATGCAAAGCAAAGCATTGCGACAAGTAAAAAATAATTGTTTTTCATGATTTTAGAATTTAATAATTAATTAATATTTATTGTTTTTAATTTAATTGGGTTACTCTTCCCTATTGCTGTTTGATTTCAAGTTCTATCTTATACTTGGTTTGAGAACTACCGCCTACAAAAACTTCAAATTTCCCTGCCTCGGTTCTCCATTGTCCGTTATTATCGTAAAATCCTAGTTCTTTTTCAGTTAATACAAATTGAACCGTTTTAGATTCCCCTTTGGCTAACGCGACCATTTCCATTCCTTTCAGTTCTTTGACAGGTCTGGTAATGGTGGCAATTAAATCATGAAGATATAACTGCACTACTTCTTTTCCGTCGTAGCTCCCACTATTCTGCAGGTCAACTTTTACAGTAATCTCACCTTTTTCGGCAAATTCGTCTACGATTTGCAGGTTGGAATATTCAAATTGTGTGTAGCTTAAGCCATACCCAAACGGATATAGCGGATCATTATCCTCATCTCCGTAATGAGACCAAAAGACTAAATTTGGAGCAGGGATAGTGGGTCTTCCCGTATTCTTATGGTTATAATAAAGAGGTATTTGTCCTACACTTCTAGGAAAGGACATAGGTAATTTACCACTGGGGTTATAATCACCATAAAGGACTTGTGCAATGGCATGTCCGCTTTCACTTCCTAGATGCCATGCTTCTACAATAGCAGGAATATGTTCTGCAGCCCAATTTATGGTTAAGGGTCTGCCATTATTTAATACGAGGATAATATTCGGATTCACTTTAAAAACAGCTTCCAGTAATTCTTGTTGTACTCCGGGAAGGTCCAAACTGGTAACACTTCTTCCTTCTCCCGTTTGAAACCCGATTTCTCCAAGCACCATGACCACCTTATCAGCCTTTTTTGCAATGTTAACAGCTTCTTGAAATCCGCTTTTGTCATCTGTGTTAATAGTCACTTCGGAAATAAAAGCCGTTTCGCCGACAGTAACATCAGCTCCTTTGGCATATTTCAATTCATTACCGGGGTATTGTTGCATCCCTTCCAAAACTGAAATCGCGGAATTATCTGCCGCTGCCAATCGCCAACTTCCTAAAGGGCTGTTTTTATCGGAAGCTAAGGCTCCGATCAACGCAATTTTTTGACCTTCTTTTTTCAAGGGAAGTAACTGCCCTTCATTCTTAAGTAAGACAATTGATTTTTTGGCCATGTCTAAAACGACATCGTGATTTTCTTTGGAGTTGACCACTGCCTTTTCACGCTCAAGGTCACAATATTTATAGGGATCATCAAAAAGGCCTAGTTCAAATTTTAACTTCAGAATTCGTCGTACGGCGTCATCAATTAATGATATATCCACCTTATTCTCCTCAACTAATTTCTCCAATTCGGCAATGTATAAGTAAGATTCCATATCCATGTCCGAACCGGCAAGAATTGCTTTAAGAGCAGCTTCTCTTCCATTTTCAGCATAACCATGAGGGATCATTTCGCCAATGGAGCCCCAATCGGACACCACAAAACCTTTATAGTCCCAATCACCTTTAAGGATATCTCTTTGTAAATAGGCATTACCGGTAGCAGGGATACCATTAAGCTCATTGAATGAATTCATAAAGGTGGCGACACCCGCCTCCTTGGCCGCAACGAATGGGGGGAAAATAGTATTGAACAACGTAGAGGTCCCAACATCTACAGTATTATAATCTCTTCCGGATTCGGAAAACCCGTATCCGGCGAAATGCTTGGCACAAGCTGCTACAGTATTAGTTGCTGAAAGGTCATCTCCTTGAAATCCCTTTATGCGGGCAATTCCGATGAGACTCCCTAAAAAGGGATCTTCACCTGCTCCTTCCATGACACGGCCCCAACGCGCATCTCTGGAAATGTCAACCATTGGTGCAAAGGTCCAGTTAATTCCGGATGCAGCCATCTCAGCAGCAGATACCTCAGCAGATTTACGAATAGTTTCCAAATCCCAACTGGCAGCTTCCGCCAATGGAATAGGGCTGATTGTTTTATATCCATGAATCCCGTCGAATCCTATGATCAACGGAATTCCAAGCCTGGTTTCTTCTACCGCAATCTTTTGCACGCGTCGAACTTCTTCCACGCCTTTTATATTAAGCATAGAACCCACCAAACCCTTTTTTAAATGGTCGTATTTTTTGGCAGCATCTCCTTCTGCAGGAACCGGCCCGGTTACCTCCCAAAAACCGTTGTATTGGTTCATTTGTCCTATTTTTTCAGACAAGGTCATCAATGACAGTACGGAATCCACTCGCCGATCTATTTGGGATGAATTTTGATCTTTTTTGCTCATTGTATTCGTTGAGCTGTCGTTACAGCTTGTCAAGACGATGAATAGAATAAATAGTTTAAGTTTCATATTGTATAGTTATGCGAACAATTATTGATATACACGTATATAGTCAACTTCTAAAGTTGACGAATCAAAAGATGGATCAATAGCGCCACCAAAATTTCCACCCATTGCGATATTTACATTTAAGAAGAAATCACTATTGAAAGGAAGGTTTCCGTTATTATTGAACGTATGGTAAATAGTTCCATCCACGGAAAATTTAATTTCCGAAGGAGTCCAATCGACACTATAGATGTGAAAGTTATCTGAAACACCTGCGACATTGATAGATTCTGTGACACCATTTCCTCCGGAATTTCCCGGATAATGCAGCGTTGAAAATATTAAGTCCTGTTGATTACCTACATGTTCCATAAGGTCGATTTCACCACATCCCGGCCAGGGATTGGTCAAATAATCAGACCCCAACATCCATATAGCAGGCCAAGTACCACCTCCCGTCGGCAGTTTGGCTCGCGTCTCTACTTTACCGTAAGTAAAGTCAAAGTTTAAATTAGATTTTAAGCGAGAGGACGTGTAATTGCTACCCATATATTGTTCTGCTTTCGCAGTAATTTTCAGAACACCACCTTCTACAATAACATTAGAACTGGAATCAGTATAATATTGCTCTTCATTATTCCCCCAACCGTTGCTACCGGTTCCTAGATCATAAGACCAGTTACTGGAACAAGGCGCGCCGGCGACATCAAATTCTTCAGCCCACACCAATGTTTCATTATTTCCATTTCCCATTTCCCCTGTCTCTGCTGCGCAAATTGGTGTTGGCGCACTTTCTGGCACAAAGGTGTGATACCATGCAAGCTGAGCTCCCGACGGAGCGTAAGGATCCTGCAGTCCGCGAACTACGAGTTTGTTATCACTTATTTCCAAAATTTCATAGGCGAAAGCTCCAGACCAATAAGAAAGGGTACTATTGGTCACAGTCAGATTTTTTGCCCCTGTGTCTGCATCTTCGATCACTACAAAATCGGTTTCGAAGGATAGTAGCCCGTTTAAGTCTCTGCATTCATCTACAAATTCTTGAGGAGTCGCATCCGGAAAGAATCTTTTTACTTCTGCCCAATTAATAAAGGTAGCTTCTGAAGTCTCAAGTTTATATGAATAATTCCCATTTGTATCATAAGAAAACTCTAGTACGTCATCATACAAGCAAGGGTCTAGTTGATTGGGAGCTGCGCTGAAAAAGTTTGGAAAAGATTCAGCCGGGTCACCCACACCAAAATGTCCGGCATTGGATGAGTCCCAGATCCATCTTTTGCCTTCTCCGGGTTGACCGGCTAATTGTAGCAATAGGTTTTGGTCGATCACAAGAATTACGTCTAATTCTATTAATTCTGTAATTGAGCTCGATGCGCCTCCCGGTCCAAAGGCAATCACAACAATTTCCTGTGAATATTGTCCGGAATCGGTATATCTAAATGAAGCTGTTTCGTCATTACCAACCACTACGGGATCTGCACCTTCTTTAAAATAGACGTGATAGGTGATCGCATTATCTGCGGAAGGATTTACAGTCACATTTCCCGATTGGTCATTTGCAACTACAATATTTGCCTCTAAGTTAGTAGGTGCGATGACGGGTCCAAAGGAAGTATCGTCTTCTTGACAGCCAATACTAATCATTGTTAAAGAAATAAGGGCGAAAAACAAATAGGTGTACTTCATTTTACTTTTTTTAATTGGCATAATCGATATCGTCAAAATAATAGGTAGTTCCATCGCCGGGAAGATCAACGATAAATTCGAAGAAGACCACCACTGTCGTGAATTCAGGGGAAGTATTCATTCCGGAAAAGTCCCAAACGAGTTCTTCCCATTGGTTTGAAACCGTAGTATTAACATCTAGCTCAACGAAGTCACCGCTTCCATTCTCAAGTTTCAGCCTAATTGGGATTCCGATTTTAGGCGACCAAACTTTCATACGAATGCTTTCTGTAGCATCAAATACAATGGGTGAATCTAAAGGAATTGCAGTACCGGCATAAAATTGAGCCCCTACTGTTTTAATAGACTGAACTACTGCAGCGCTGGTATTGATCCCTGAGGGATCCGGATTAGCTTCTAAACTGGACTCTGCGCCTTCGAATCCAATTATAGTATAGTTTTGGCCGGGATCTTCAAAAGTTAAGGGTAAAGAGATCTCATTGCCTTGGGCAATACCTAATCGAATGTTGTCATAATAGAAGGTATCCCCATTTCCCGTATTTCCAAAATCAAAGAACAACACGATCTTCGCATATTCTAATGATAAATCGACATTTGAGAAATCGAAAGACAGGGTTTCCCAGGAATTGGTGGAGGAAGTGACAGCATTTATTTCCACTGATATGTTAGGATCTGTTGCATTTTCAATTTTAAAATTAACGGTACTGCCCGCAATGGGTGACCAAACATCCATAAGGAAAGCTTGAAACTCACTAAAATCTATATTTTCTCCCAGTTCTATTACGCTGCCCGCATAAGTTTCAGCTCCGGGTTCTTTAAAAAACTCAACCACTTTCGAGCTGGTGTTGATTCCGGACGGGTCGGGATTATCAATTCGGGTGCTGTAGCCTCCGGCAAAATTGATAAAGTTAATTTCTTGCGTATCAGACTCAAAATTTAAAGGAAGTAGAACCGGGTCTTCTATTAAGATGGTTTGCGTTAGTTCTGACGTTTCAATGCCACCACTTAATGCGACTACCCTTGCTTCGTAACTGCCAACGGTAGGGTAAGTGTGTACTACGCTTTCATTTAACATTAAAGGTGTGGGGATCTCATCGGCAACATCGCCAAAATATACTTCAAAACCAACCGCTAAGTCGGCTTGCGCAGACAACGAGATTGAAAAATTATCACCCGCCACCGGAGATACAGTGATGGTCAAATTTTGTGGCGGAAGGAATGACACCACAACCGGCGCTTCAAAGGGCAGTGAAGATTCACCTTTAATGTTCTTGGCAATTAAAACAGCCGTATAAACGCCCTCTTGGTATATGTGTTCTGCGCTACTCCCTGCCTGTACTTCGGTTGCCTCAGAGCCATCACCAAAATCCAATAAAAATGACGAAGAGGAAGTTCCACTCGGAGTTAATGTAACAGTTCCCGAATTATCTTGAGTCAATTGAATGAGCAGATCAAGATTTGAGGGAACCGCAATATTATCCAGATAATTAAAATCGGCATCATCATTACTACACCCTTGGATCAATAGGAGTAAGAAAATGAAGGAAATAGTATTTAAAATGTTTCTTGCTTTCATCGTTTCAAATTTTTTAATAACCTGGATTTTGAGTCCAACGATTGCCTGTGAGTTGTATTTCAATTTCAGGAATTGGGAATAATTCATGTTTTCCCGTGACAAACCCAGGAATTTCAGCTGCTGCTCGACCGGTACGTACTAAATCGAAGAATTGATGTCCTTCCCCAACAAGTTCTAATCTTCGTTCCGAATAAATAGCATCCGTCAAGGCACTGCCTGAAAGGGAGATTTCACTCAGACCGGCTCTCACTCTCACCCTGTTCAGATATTGTAAAGAAAGACCGTCATTGCCGTTCAAGTTATGTGCTTCAGCAGCCATTAATAGGACGTCTGCAAAGCGAATGGCTCTATAATTATTGGGATTGGTATAATTTTGATCTCCAATGTTTGAATCTCCTTGACGAGGGATGTACTTGCGATTATAAAAACCGGTATGCTCATATCCCTCTGACCAACTTACACCTGAACCATTATTATAGTCCTGATTTTCCTCTGCGAACTTTTCAATATTTAAAATGGCAATGTCCCTTCTTAAGTCATTCTCATTAAAAAGATTATACATTTCCTGTGTTGGCACATTAAAACTAAATCCGGATTCAAATAAAGGACCGTTAAAATTTCTAGGACCATTATATCCAACCGCAACATTTCCTTCACTGCACTGAAGACATCCAAATCCGGCACCTTCTTCGTCCGTATATTGTATTTCAAAAACAGATTCAATATTATTCTCGTTGTCATTTTCGAACAATGTGCTGTAATCCGAAACTAGGTCATAGGGGCCACTATTTATGAGTTCAGTTAATATGTTTGCTGCTTGCGCATTTTTCCCTTGATACAGATAGATTTTTCCAAGTAGCGCCTGAGCAGCTCCTTTAGTAATTCTTCCCGTTTCGGATTGCACATAAGGAAGATTATCGGCTGCATAGATGAGGTCTAATTCTAATTGTATATAAATTTCTGATCTGGGTGTTCGGTCCAGGTCAAATTGAGCGCCATAAAATATTCTTTGGTCCACTGCCAAAGGCACATCCCCGAACCATTTAACGAGTTCAAAATAATAGTAGGCTCTTAAAAACCTCGCTTGAGCCAAAACACTCGACTTATTTGGGAAATCTATATTGTTTTGAAACTCTAAAATATAATTGGCGCGATTCACACCGGCAAACATCCAGCTCCAGATACTTCTAAGAGTTTCGTTGGTTGGGGTATGGATCATGTCATCAATCTGCTGAATCCCCACAACGTCGGTAGCACTTTCCCCTCCGGCTAAGGTATTATTCGAAGCAATTTCACCAACCATTACATTCCAAAAGGACGATTGAAGCATATCATAGGCTCCAATAAGGGCATTTTGATAATCTTCTTCCGTATTGAAATAGGTTTCTGAGTTTTGGTTTTCTGAATTGACATCCACAAAATCATCGCTACAAGCATAGAAGAAGAGGAGTACGATTGGAAAGATCAATTTTAATTTCATTACTTGAACTATTTGAATCGTTAGTGTTGATGTCCGTAACCTATTTGTTATTTGCAACATATGATACTTTTTCATCGTTTTAAATTTTGAAATTAACGCCTACTAAATAAGTCCTCGGGGTAGGATAAAAGCCTTGGTCAAATCCATTTCCAATTGGAGCTCCACTGGACGAAGTGGGGTCGTACCCTCTATATTTTGTTAGGGTAAAGGCATTGCTGACCGATAGATAAAACCTTAATTTGTCAATACCCAATCGATCTAGAGATTCCTGATTCAGGCTATATCCCAACTGGATATTTTGAGCTCTTAGAAATGCGCCGTCTTCTACATAGAAATCTGAAAAAACAAGATTTGAAGTAGCTCCCGTGGTTACTCTGGGATATTCATTGGTCGAGTTCGGACCTGTCCAACGATTGAGATAATAAGTGGTTCGGTTTGTAAACCGGTCGTTTCTTTCATAATTACGAACAATCTCATTTCCTAAGGATGCATAGAAATAGGTTTGAAAATCCCAACTTTTATATTCAAAAGAAAGGTTGAGGCCCATGGTCACTTCCGGAATGGGGTCCCCTATATAGGTTCGGTCTGAAGTATTTATCACTCCATCACCATTGACATCCTCAAATCGCAGGTCTCCGGCTCTTGCTGGAGCCCCTAATGCAATTTGTGACGGGGCGTTGTCGGCCTCGTCCTGGGTTTGAAAAACCCCTTGCGTTTTGTAACCATAGAAATATCCAATAGGGAAGCCTTCCTCCATTCGGGCAGGAGGATCTTGTCCGATACCAAAACTACCACCCACTTCATAACCAATACCGTTATTGACGGATAATACCTTATTGTCGAGGGTTGTCACATTGTAGTTCACTCCGAATGAAAAGTTTTCAGATAGTTCTTGTTTAAAACCTACAGAGAATTCAAAACCTCTATTCCTTACGGTTCCTGCGTTGGCAGTTGGATTTCCTGAACCCGGAGCGGTTGAGCCCGTAGTTCCTGAAGTTTGAACCACGAGTAATAGATCTCGAGTTTCTCGATTGAAATAATCCATTTCGATACTTAACCTATTCTTTAAAAAGCGCATATCGGCCCCAATATCCATGGTAACTTGTTCTTCCCACTTGATGTCGGGATTAGAAATTACTCCGATAGCGGTTCCAAAATCTAGTGTATCGTTAAAAACATAAACTCCTTCACCGTTAAGAAGTGATTCAAATCGAAAAGCGCCAATTCGATCATTTCCTATGATTCCATAGGAACCTCTCAATTTTAGAAAATCAATGAAATTTGAGTCATTCAGAAAAGATTCTTCCGAAGTGATCCATCCCAACGATACCGAAGGAAAATAGCCAAATTTGTTATTCGGACCGAAACTGGTCGATCCATCTCTTCTTATCAAGGCAGACATCAGATATTTTCCTTTATAATCATATTGTAATCTTGCGAAATAGGAAAGTAACCTGGAGTCAAACACTCGATTGCTCACATTGATATAATTATTGGTAACCGTTTCTGCGTCGCCAAGGGTAAGTTCGGCAAATGGCTTGTCCGGAAGGTTTATCCCGGTATAACCGTAAAAATCGCCGGTGGTTTTAAAAACGGAAGTCCCTAATAAAAAATTTACATTATGACTATCAGCAAAGGAATTTGAATAAGTCAAAAAGGCATCGAAGGTGTAGTCTCTAAAATATTGTTCTTCTTCCACCAAAGAATTTACTTCCAGTCGGTCAAAAACTTTATCGGCGATTCCCTCAACCCCAAAATCAGCAATAGGAGAGTAGAATCTATTTCTGACTTCGGCATAATTCCATTGAAAATTCGCCCGGGCACTTAAATTTTTTATTACCGAATATTCAGCCCCAAAAACACCACTTATTTTATCCACCTTGGTTCTGTTAAAGGTGGTCGCTATTTGAGCTAAAGGATTAATGACCTCAATGGGAAGGTTTTCGGCCCTTGAGAATCCCATATTATTTCCACTAACACCTAGGGCGGGATTCATGTTTAATGCGTTGTACAGCACAGAACCAATTCCATTCTCTGCCAGCGTCCTTCTGGTAGTACCTGTATAGATAAAACTGGTGTTCACTTTTAGTTTTTCAAAGAACTCGGTATCAAAATTTAATCGGGATGTATAACGAGTAAAGTTCGCCTTACTCCCCCCTACAATACCATCTTGTGTGATAACAGATGCTCCGCCGGAATAGGTAGATTTTTTTGTTCCCCCTTTTAAAGTAAAGCTTTGATTAAGAATAGGGGCTTTGGTGAACACTTCGCTTTGCCAATCGGTTCCTTTCCCGAGGGATGAAATATTATTATAGATAGGAGATTCCCCGTTTGCTACAAACGCCTCGTTAATTAAAAGACCATATTCAGTTGCATTTAAGGCAGGAAGCTTTCGAGTTGTTTCTTGGTAACCGCCATAGGCCTCGTATTCCAAAGTCAATGGCATGAGTTTTCTTCCCGTTTTGGTCGTGATAAGTATAACCCCGTTAGCAGCTCGAACACCATAGATACCGGCTGTTGCATCCTTTAATACATTTATGGATTCTATATCGGCAGGGTTGACGACGCTCAAGTCTTCGATCACGTTTCCATCCACTAAAATCAATGGTTGGTTGTCGCCGTTTGTAGAGATACCTCGAATCCTGATATCCGATCTACTTCCGGGCGATCCGGATTGAGTGGTAATTTGAACCCCGGCAACTTGTCCTTGAAGGGCTTGTTCTATTCTAACTGGCTTAAGTTCTTCGATAGTTTCGCTGGATATTACAGAAACGGCTCCAGTTATCTCCTTTTTCTTTTGAGTCCCATACCCAATAACGATTACTTCATCTAAAGAAGCAATATCCTCTTGGAGAGTTATAGACAAGGCTTTGTCGGAGGTGACCGTGATTTCTTGATTGATAAAACCTAAATAAGATATCACCAAAGTGTTTCCGGTGCTGATCCCGTCGATTGAGAAATTTCCGTCGAAATCGGTAGTGACGCCGTTGAAAGTTCCTTTTTGAAGAATCGTGGCCCCGGGTAAAGGCGATTTATTTGTGCCATCGAATACTTGACCTTTTACAGAAAATGTCTGGGCCGTTATCGTAAAGGAAACAAGTGCAAGGATCGTAAAGAAAAAGTATCTCTTCATGGATAATTTTGTTTAAGCGCAATTTAATTAAGCTAATTGCGAAAAAATGATTATCCGCCCATACAAAAAACATACATCTTAAAGATTGTCCTTGAAATTTGGGAATATGTTAATGGAATCCCTCTAATCATAAGAGTTTGTTAAAATTTGTATTATGTGCTATTTAGGCAATATTCTATGGTATGTTAACCCTGAAGAGCAAAATGTTGTAGTGATGTTGTAGTAAAATAGATAGATGTAAAGGAGGTTAAAGGTTAATGAAGTAGTCATTTAAGTTGGTATCTCTCTCTAAATCAAGTTTTTTTCGAAGTCGGTATCTTTTGATCTCCACGCTTCGGTGTGAAATGTTAAGTAATGGAGCAATTTCTTTGGAGGATAAATTAAGCCGCAGATAGACACATAAACGCAAATCGTTTGGGGTTAATTCTGGATGCTTCTCTTTTAATTTCTTAAAGAATTTTTTATCCGCATGATTAAAAGCTTTCTCAAAGAATTCCCAATCTTTTTTATTGTTAATGATCTTATTAATATTATTGATAACAGGTTTCAGTTTGTTGTCTTCATTATAATCTATCAATTGTTCCTTCAATGAATTGAGGGTAGAAGTCTTACTGATCATATTCATAGTGGAAATGGCCAGTTCTCTATTCCTTGCTTCTATTTCGTGACCAAGCTTTTCATTTTTGAGTTCCATGATTTCCTTTTGTGTAGCAAGCTCCCTTAATTCTAAATCTTTCGTCTTTTGTTTTAAATGCCGATCACGCTGTTTCTTATAATAATTCTTATAGGCCGTATCGATTAAGAAAAGCATCACAACAAAAACTAGAAAATACGCCAGCAAAGCCATGTTACTTAGATACCACGGTTTTAAAATGACGAATTTGTAACTCAAATTATCCTTAAGGATTTGATCGTTTATTTTAGCCCTTACTTCAAAAGTATAATTCCCGGGAGTGAGATTTTTTACCGAATACGAAGACGAATGAGTCCAAGGACTCCAGGAGTTTTGAAAGGGAGGAATGCGATATTGGTAAGATGCGGAGAGATATTTATCATAAACGGGCACACTAAAGTCAAAGGTGAAGTTTTTCATGTTAAAATCGAGCTCACCTCCTTCTTTGATGGGCAGTACTTTGATTTCCCCGTTGTTTTTCGACGCGGTTATATGATTGAAATGAACTTGAAAGGTCTTGGGTTCGAATTTGTCAAGATCAACCAAAAGGTAACCACTTGAATTTCCATAGATAAAAATGTTCTTTGTTATAAAGGTTAGATTTTCATAACCATCCAATTGATTACGCAATGAATTCGGCAGAGAAATTTTGTCAATAGTGTATGATTCATCGATATTATCTTTGGATACGGCGAATAAATTGCTTTTTGTAAAGAACCATAGACGATTGTAATCATCACTGATCATTGTACCGGTGCTATATTCATTATTTGCAATCAAAGCGCTTAATTCCGGCACCAGTTTAAATTCAATAGGACTTATTTCACTTTTATATATACCCTCAGAGTTTGCGTAATAGATATTTTCACCAAATTTTTCCAAACCGGAATGTATGCCACGATTCAGAGAGATTAATTTTCTGTAATCTATCACATTAGTGTAATCGTCCGTTAATTCAACCACAAAAACACCTTTGTATTCATGACTCACCAGAACCTCTTTCTTTGGGGTGAGTTCAAAGTGTTTGGAAGAAAAATCGAAACCTTCAATTTTTTTTTCAAACCCCCATTCTCCGTTTTTATTAGAAAGTAGATATAGGCCATCATAGTTCCCTTGTAACAGAAGATCCGGTCGATCGGGAATAATTTTAATATCCCAAGTTCCAAGCACCTCAGAAATTTTATTGGCTTTGTTTTCTTGGATGATAAAAGTTCCTAAATTATGCCCACAGAAGAGTAAATCATTAATGATGTTTAAGGACAAAACCTGTCCTTCCGTTTGAGGAATTAGTTTAAAGGGTTCTTTTGAATACATCGGACGATGAAAAAGACCTTGATTCGTCCCAAGATAAATATGATCTTTAAAAATGGCGGATGTATAAGTGGTACCCAATCTTCCTTGTTGTTCAAATAATATATTGATCGGGGAGGAAATATTCATACAGTCAATACCATTATCCAGACCCATCCAAATGTTATCGTCTGCATCTTCATAAAGGCTAAGAACAGTGTTGTTTTGGAGACCATTTGTTTGATCAATCTCATAAAGCAAATTACCTGCTTTATCAAGATGAATGACACCGTTGGAAATGGTTCCCAGTATGATCTCGCCATTCTTTTTTTGAAAAGTGCTGTATATAGTGGAATTAAAAATAAAATCGTTGAAAGGTGCCTGCCAAGCTTGTAATTCTTGGTCTTCGAAGATCATGATACCTTGATTTTCAGTAATGAAAGCAATTTTTTCATTGATGGTGCAAATCCCAACGAATCTTGCATTCCTTGCAATATCGGAATTATTAAGTTTTAATTTTTGTCCATTTTTTAAAGTGAATAATCCTTCGCCGTACACCTGGTAATAAAGTTCATTTTTTAAGTGAAACATTTTTGTGATCAAGCCATCGGGTTCAATAATATTCACATCAAGCGTCTCCGGATTTAATATTATAATCCGGTTCAATGATTGAAACAATACCCACTTTTGATAATGGAAAATATTCCAAAATTGCTCATCTTCAATTAACTTTATAGACAGACTTTCACTTAATGAAGTATAGATCAAATCTCCAAATTGATTTCTTTGCCAATAGCCAAAATCCATATAGAAACCGCAGTAAATACGATCGTCAATGGCGTTAACAGACCTCATGATACTTTCGTTGGGGGTTGGATACAAGTTCCAATTTGAACCATTGAACTCTAATATCCCGGCATTATTCGCAACATAGATAAAATGCTCTTTGGATTGAGTGATCATCCAATTTTGATTCCCGGCCCCATAGACTTCGGCCGGGTAATTAATTACCGGGGGTAATTCTTGCCCTGATGTTGTGAGGGGAAGAACATAAAATAGAAATGAAAATAGGTAAAGTCGTACCATCATAGCATCCACAAAGCATAAATTTAGCTTTAATTTTTCAAAAAACTCAAATAATAGTACCCTCCTGTCTCTAATTGAATTGTGTGGTTAAAGAATAGGTCGCTCCCATGGAATTTTGCCATTATCAGATAATAACTACCCTTGAAATAACTCTTTGTTATCTGTACTTCAAGGGAAGTTTTTTTAATGGAGACGACTAACTGATGTGGAAAAGCGATAAATTCATTTTTAGAAAATATTCCTGATGGAATCAATGAACTCTCACCAAAAAAACCTGCTTGATAGATTGATTTAGGGTCGTGATACACTTCCTCGGGAGTACCAAACATTTCTACTCTTCCACCTTTTAAAAGCAAGATGTGATCTGAAAAGGCAAGGGCTTCTTCGGCATCATGAGTGGCGGTGATACATGAGATGTTCTGTTTTTTTAAATAACTGAACAGTTTTCTTCTAAGTTTGTTTTTCCTAAAAGTGTCGATATTACTAAAAGGTTCATCCAGCAATAACAGCTGTGGTTCTTTGGCAAGAGCTTTGGCTAATGCTACTCGTTGTTTTTGACCCCCACTGAGTTGTTTTACCGGAACGGTCGCAAACTCTTCCATTTCCACCACTTCCAATAACTCCTGAATTCGCTCGCGATCTGCATTTTCGTCTAATCGGGAGAGGTAGGTAGCCACATTCTCTGCTACGCTGGTGAAGGGCATTACATTAAACTCTTGCGCCACCAATTTTATAAAGTCTTCTCCCGGAACTAAGTTGAATTTCGGCCCTAATAGGGGTTTTTCATTCCAAAAAATTGCCCCTTCGTTTAAATGAAGAAGGCCATAAATTAAATGCAATAGGGTCGATTTTCCACAACCACTTTCACCCAATACTGCCATATGTCCTCCTTTTTTGAGTTGGAAGCTGATGTTCTTCAGAATTTCCCTTTCAGCATAGGAAAAGGTAGCAATACTCACTTTTAGCATAGATCGTAAAAATGGAAAGTTGTCAATATCAATTCGGTCAACCCTTTAAATAGTTATTTTGGAAATCGTTCTTATACCTTGACGCATAATTATTCGGAAAGTATTTTTAAAAACCCCACGGTACACAAAAGTAACGAAAACCCTTGAAAAGGCTACTGTATGCGCTATGTTTGCTACTGAAACAATGGTCTATAAGCCTTCCAATACTTATAGATAAGCAGGATATTAATTCCAACGATAATCAATGCGATCCAAATTCCGGAAACATTTAGAAAAAGATGAAAAAGAAGTACATTGATAGATATTGGAGCTAACAATAGTAAGGCAAAAGGAACCCATTTTCGCATAATTATTAAAATGGCGATAAAGATTTCTACAACACCAAGAACGGGTAACAGATATCCTGTCGCAGATAGTGAGTTTTGGAAATTTAGTGCTTCCTGGGGAACGGAAAGTACCGGCATAAAATCGAAATGGAAAAATTCATTCAGACCATGAGTAATGAGCACGAGAGCCAAAATTAAACTAAGGATTTTTGTAAAGGTTGAATTCATGGTTAGGATGGTTATGTGTTCACTTAAAGATAATAAAAAAAATCGCCACTCGATAGGAGCAGCGATTTTTTAGAATCTTGTTATGTGGAACCCATTAGTTCTTGATGAATTTCTGTGTTTTAACACTTTGTGCATCAGCTACTTTCAAAATATAGGCTCCATTAGCTAATGCGGAAACATCAATGCTTTGAGTATTTAAAGAGGCGTTCATTACTCTTCTTCCTTGAACGTCATACACTGAATATTCAGGTTGAGTGAAGGTATCTAAGCTGGATAGATTAATAACTGTTGAAGTTGGATTAGGAAACAAAATCAAATTGTTAACCAAGCTGTCATTTAAACTTAAGATGGTAGACCCTTCAGTAACCGTGATGGTTTCATCGACAGAAACATTTTCAATAACATCCACAGTTCCGGATGGCCAAGTGATCGTAATGACAGATATCTCAGTATCCGCACCCAGACCAAAATGTGTATTTAATGTACTCATCATTCTAAATCCTTCACCACTTCTTACCTCGCGGATCTGAGTTCCTAGAGCGGAGGTTACCGAAATACGGGCACCAATACCGTTTCTATTACTTTCTACCCCGATAGTGTTTATCGTGATCCAGTGATTGTCATTATTAGTAGTGTCGTTGTAATAAATTGTACTTCCTGTAAAGGAATCAATAAATCCATCATTGTTTAGGTCTCCAAAGCTACCATTGTTACTCGGAAGCACATTTTCATATAGCGTGAAAGTAAGGTCTCCATTATTCAATAGAATGTTCCCATTGGATGCAATATCTGCATAGCCATCGTTATTAAAATCGTAGCTACAGTTTTCGATACCTGTAGCGCTCATCACATTGATTCCAGAGCTTTCCGAAATATCGGTAAAAGTTCCATCCCCATTGTTGATGGCCAATTTGTGCATGTTTGGATCAACACTATTACCCACGAATACGTCAACATATCCATCGTTGTTATAATCGTTCCAAGCTGATGACCATGTGCTCATTGGATCTGCAAGACCGGCTTCTTCTCCTACTTCTGTGAAAACACCCGTACCATCATTGTTGTGTAATTGATCTGTTCTACGATCCGGTCCACCACCACATTTTGCATTGAACATATCTATATCACCGTCGTTGTCGTAGTCGATCCAAACAGATCCGTAATGTCCTCCTGTTGGAAAATCTCCGATCCCTCCTTGGTAATAAGTGAAATTACCTGCCCCATCGTTAATGTAATAAACGTTTGGTTCAACATCGTGACAAACAAAAGCATCTAAGTTTCCGTCATTATTTATATCAACAAAATTAGAGCGTTGAGAAAATACAAATTGAGGAAAACTATCTTCAGTATAGGCAGTCCCATCTTCATTGGCACGCATAAAAGTTACTCCGTTCCCTCCTCCGTAGAGTAGATCGGTGAAACCATTTCCGTCATAATCTCCCGCGGCTAAACTCCAAGAAGGGGTATTATCTGCCGGTGTAGTGGTAATATTTCTTTCAATAAATGTTCCGTTAGGTTGTTGAAAGAAAATTTGAATGGTGGTGGTAGATACAGAAACAACATCATCCAGAAAGTCTGAATTCATATCCACCACAGCTCTGTCACTATGATTTGTATCTATAAATTCAGGGATAAAGGAAACTTGGGAGATCCCTGAAAATCCGGTGGTTAAGATAGTTAAGAGTAAAATTAGTTTTTTCATAATAGTATTAAAGTTAGATTGATTAATCACAGTTATCTGTTAATGAATTGATCCATTCCTCTATAAAAGAAACAGCCTCTTCATGTCGTAATGTTCTGCCGAGTAAGGGCATTCTATATTCTTCCTCTGTAGTATGTAATCGGAAATATACGATGGAGTTTTGAGCATCCCCGGGGATAATCATCTTTGATCCTTCATAGCCGGGGATAGGAGTTTGCGGATTTACACAAATACCCATATTCTCCGGAACTTCGGTTAGATTAAAAGCCATTCGCAGGGCTCTGTAGTCGCAATGACCGCTATCGCTGTGACAGCTGGCGCAATTGATATCGAAATAAGATCTTACTCGTAGATCAAGCGGTTGAGAGGGATCTGCCCAATTGACTACCGTATTGATGTTTCCGGGGAGGTTGTTTTCAAGGTATCCCATTTCTATCCACTTTTCAAGTTGATTACCACTTCCATCGGCATAGTTGTAAATACCATTAAGACTTTGGGGTTTCAACCCGATAGGCATAGGTTGTTTAAAAGCTTTATGGCAAGTATAGCATTGGCTGTTGGACGGGATACGATAATTCACAAATTTTGTTTCACCGTTCTGAAGCCATTCAAAAGGAACATTTGCGCCATCACCCGTCGTATCTAAGTAGGCTTCATTTTGTTCTTCGTTCCAAATATAATCAGCTAATATCCATCCGGATTCTTTTTTTATGAGCAGTCTTGTTTCGATAATCTTGGTCGTGTTATTGGGAAGCACATTTTCATAATAAAAGGTTTTTATTAAAATCGTGCTGTTGGGAAAATTTAAAACTTCACCATCACCCACATAAGTTGCCTTTACGTTATTTGGCATCCATACAAATCTTTTTTTGTGTGCATAATCCGTGAATAGGGCACTAATGGGCTCGTAGGGTAATACACCATATACGGGCTCCTGATTGGCAAGAGCTCCATCAAAGAAATGATAATCGGAAAGTTTAGGATAAGGGACTAAACTAAGATCAACGTCAACAGGTGAGAAAGGCAGCACGTTGATAGTTACCGTTCCGGTAGCACAGCTTTGCCCTGTGTCATCACAGACCGTATATTGAAAAGTGTCTTGTCCTGTAAAACTGGAATCGGGGGTATATTGAATCAGATCGTCCAATATACTTTCCGTATTATTTGGATCGATCAGAACAACGGAACCCGTTTGAGGATTGGACAGTGTAACGATACCGTCAGCAGGGACATTAGTATCGTTAGCGAAGACATTAATTTCGATCACGGCATTTTGAAAAACTTCACCGTTATCGGCATTGGCATTAATGGTAATTGGGACGTAACCATCTCCGTCATCATCCGATTTGCAGGAAATCAAAAGGAGAACAGCTAACATCAAAAAGTTGCTTAGGGCAAGGACCTTTTTCATGAAAATAAATCTTGAGCAATTTTTATTAATAATGTGGATTTTTAAAAAATCCTCTAAATGTAACAAAAACTTTGTATCAAGTATCCTATTATCATAGGATTATCCCACTTTTACCCAAAAAAATAATAGAATTTGATTATACCAGCCCCTCCTTCAAAAGGTATTCGGCAATTTGAATGGCATTGGTGGCAGCGCCTTTTCGAAGGTTATCACTCACGATCCACATATTGAGCGTATTGGGCTGACTTTCATCCCTCCGGATCCTTCCCACAAACACATCGTCTTTTTGATGAGCGTAAATAGGCATGGGATAGGTATGGGTATCCGGATTATCCTGAACGATAACACCTGATGTATTGTGCAAAATAAGTCGTACTTCAGCGAGATCGAAATCATGATGGAATTCGACATTAACGGCTTCACTATGGCCTCCTGCCGTTGGAATACGAACCGCAGTGGCGGTCACAGAAAAGGTTCGATCGTCTAAAATCTTCTGTGGTTCCCTGGCTAATTTCATTTCTTCTTTCGTATAACCGTTACCCTCAAAGACATCACACTGTGGTAATGCATTCTTATGGATGGGATAGGGGTAGGCCATTTCTCCTTTTACCCCGGCGATCTCATTTTCCAATTGTTGCACGGCTTTTACCCCCGTCCCGGAAACGGATTGATAGGTAGAAACTACCACGCGTTTCATCACATATTTTTGATGTAAAGGAGCTAATGCCATGACCAATTGGATGGTGGAGCAATTTGGGTTGGCGATGATCTTATCGTCTTTGGTAAGCACGGCGGCATTGATTTCTGGGACGATTAGTTTTTTGTCAGGGTCCATTCTCCAAGCCGAAGAATTGTCGATAACCGTGGTGCCAACTTCCGCGAATCGTGGAGCCCAATCCAGAGAGGTACCTCCACCGGCTGAAAAGATAGCAATTGCCGGCCTTAGGGCAATAGCGTCTTCCATCGAAACGATAGGGTATTGTTTCCCTCTAAAAGTTACTTCTCTCCCAATGGATTTTTGAGAAGCTACGGGAATAAGTTGAGTAACCGGAAAATTTCGTTCGGCCAACAACTGTAACATTACTTCACCGACCATCCCGGTGGCGCCTACCACTGCAATCTTCATAGTTTGTATGATTTAGCGGCAAAAATACGGGTTATGGATGTAAAAATTCATCATTGTATCAAAAAAAAGACCCCTCTGGTAAGAGGGGTTTAAGGATTATTATGGCAGTGCAGCGGTCGCTACGCGTTTACTTTTTTAAGGCATCCCGAATTTCGGTGAGCAGATCGATCTGTGAGGGTCCGGCGGGTGGTGCAGGAGCTTCCGCTTTTTTCTTTTTGAAATTGTTGTAGGCTTTTACGATCATAAACAAAACAAAACCAACAATCACCAAATTGATCAAGGCATTCACCCATTTCCCCCAAAGAATTGCATTTTCAGGACTGGTAACATTGCCGTCCGCATCGGCTACGGCACTGGAGAGAACTATTTTTAATTCTGAAAAATCCATTCCTCCTGTAAAATGACCTACAATCGGCATCATAATATCGTTTGTAAATCCGGAGACAACGCCTCCTATAGCACCGGCAAGGATCACGGCAACCGCCAAATCAATCACATTGCCCGTCATGATAAAATCTTTGAACTCTTTAAGCATAATCGATGGTTTTAATGGTTAATACGAATCTAATTTAAACATTTTTTTAATCCCATAACAGTTTATCTAACAGGGCGGTATTAATTTTTGAATTTGCGCGTCACTCGTTGAGAGATTGAGGTGATCAATTCATACGAAATGGTGTGGGCAGTAGCAGCCAAAGCATCTGCTCTGGATAAGGACCCAAGAACCTGCACCTCATCTCCCTCCGTACAAGGAATATCGGTGACGTCTACCATGATCATGTCCATACAAACATTACCCACAATGGGGGCCTTTTTCCCGTGGATCATTACCCATCCCACTCCGTTTCCATACAGACGAGAAATGCCGTCGGCATGGCCCAGAGGAAGAGTGGCTGTTTTTCTCTTTTCTGAAGCAACAAACGCTCGGTTATAACCTAATGATTCTCCGGGGCCCAATTCATGAATTTGAGAAATAATGGTCTTCAAAGCCGAAATAGGTTTTAACATCATATCATGCTTAGGATCGTTACCATAACCATATAATCCAATTCCGGAACGCACCATATCGAATTGTGCTTCGGGATAATTTAAGATCCCGGAGGTGTTCAGCATATGTCTCCAAGGTGAATAGCCCAAAGAAGTGGAGAATTGTTCGGAAACTTCTTTAAAGTTTTCGATCTGCTTGAGTGTAAAAGCTTTTTCATTGAGGTCTTCACTTGCTGCCAAATGAGAAAAAAGGGTTTTTACTTTAACACTTTTAGTAGCAGCGAGTAATTTCAAAATTTCAGGAACATCCGAGGCATTAAAACCTAATCGGTTTAAACCCGTATTAAATTTAATATGAATGGGATAGTCAGTTTGTCCATAAGCTTCCGCAAAAGAAATGAATTCCTTTAAGATCTTAAGGGAGTAGAGGTTCGGTTCAAGACATCTTTCTATGATTTGATCAAAGTTGCCCGGAAGCGCATGCAATACTAATATGGGAGCAGTTATTCCCGCATCTCTCAGCCGCACCCCTTCCTTGGCATAGGCTACCGCAAAATAGTCAGCTCCTACAGTTTGTAATTTTTGCGCAACGATTTCGGCATCACTCCCATAACCAAATGCTTTTACTACGGCCATAAATTTTGTGGAAGGCAATATTCTTGATCTGAGGAAATGATAATTTTCGACCAGCGCCTTCAGGTCGATTTCCAGAACGGTTTCACTAACGGGACCGGGAATATTTAGCATGCTAGGCCTGTTTTTTATCGGGTAATTGTTCGGGATCTTTTACTTCCATCTTTCGCACCCGTTCACGAAGCATTGCTTTATAATAAGCAGCTCGACTGAGGGGTTCATAATCTTCAGTCTCTCCTAATAATACCAGATCATCACTTTGTGATTTTCGATAGCTGTAATGAGCCAAGTTGCCGGTACGTGTACAAACCGCATGCACCTTCGTTACGTATTCTGCCGTCGCCATTAAAGCAGGCATTGGACCAAAGGGGTTTCCCTTAAAGTCCATATCCAATCCGGCAACGATCACCCGCATCCCTTGATTGGCAAGATCGTTGCAGACCTTGACAATCTCATCATCAAAGAACTGTGCTTCATCAATTCCGATCACATCACAACCATCGGCTAAGATAGGGATGTTGGCAGCGGCAGGAACCGGGGTGGAACGAATTTCATTACTGTCGTGTGATACAACTTTGTCGTTGTCAAAACGACTGTCGACGGTAGGTTTGAAGATCTCGACCTTTTGTCGCGCAAATTGAGCCCGTTTTAATCGTCGGATAAGCTCCTCGGTCTTTCCGGAAAACATAGATCCGCAAATCACTTCGATCCATCCGAACTGCTCCTTTTGGTTAACGGTATTTTCGAGAAACATAATTAGTTTTTAGAATAAAACGGAATTCCTTGACGTTTACATCAATGATGCGTAAATTTAACAAAACAAAATATAGCACGATAGAATTATAACAAAAGTTATGAAAAAGCAACTCCAAAAGCAATTAGAGGAATTGGCCCAAAGAATAGCTGGCAATTCAGCGCCTTTGAACATTGGGAAGTTGAAGGATGAAGCGAGACAACTTTATGAAAAACTTTCGGTGTTGGAATATTTGGAATCACAGATCGAAGGAACCGAAGCCTTAAAGAAACAGGAAGATTCCTTGGACTCCAAAAGCTTTAGAGAACAGAATTGGTTCAAAGACCCAAGTCCTCTTCCGGAACCTGAAATAAAGGATGAATTAGTAGAGCCGGCCACTGAAAAGATCAAAGATCTTGTCGCTCAAATGCCCAGAGAGGCTGATGAAGTCGATGAATTTCTTAACACCGTGATAGCACCACAAAAGACACGCAAGGATGATTGGGAAGAGCTTGCGGCGCATTATCAAGAAACCCCAATTTTTGAGCGAAAGGAAAATACTGTCGGCCAGGTATCGTCGGTAATTTCAGAGGTAATCAAAGAATCACCAACCCCTTCAGAAACAGATCGCCCCAAGTCCATTAACGATTCCCTAAACGCCGGATTAACGATTGGGCTGAACGATCGATTGGCCTTTATTAAGCATCTCTTTTCGGGGAGTGCAGATGATTACACGCGGGTGTTATCGCAAATCAATACCCTGCAAAATTTTGCCGAGGCGAAGTCTTTTATTGAAGGACAAATTAAACCCGACTACAACCATTGGAAGGATAAAGATGAATTCGCAGAGCGTTTCATGACGATCCTGGAAAAAAGGTTTAACTGATTGTTTGTATGGGGAAGTTATTTTTGGTGCCCACTCCAATTGGCAACCTCAAGGATATGACCTTCAGGGCGATCGAGGTATTGAACCAGGTCGATCTTATTTTAGCCGAGGATACCCGAACCAGTGGGAAGTTGCTCAAACATTATGATATTTCCACCCACATGCAATCCCATCATATGCACAATGAGCATAAGATGGTCGCTTCTTTGGTAGATCGAATGAAATCGGGACAGCAAATTGCCCTGATCAGTGATGCCGGAACACCGGCTATCAGCGATCCCGGATTTCTGCTCACCCGTGCCTGTGTGGAAGCCGGCATAGAGGTGGATTGCTTACCCGGGGCTACCGCTTTTGTCCCGGCCTTGGTCAATAGTGGTTTACCCAACGATCGATTTGTCTTTGAAGGCTTTCTTCCTGTGAAAAAGGGAAGACAAACCCGCCTTCAGCAGTTGTCCGAAGAAACCAGGACCATGGTATTCTATGAATCGCCTCACAAATTGATCAAGACCCTTGCGCAATTTGTGGATTATTTTGGTGCGGATCGTTCTATTTCCGTATCCAGAGAGATATCGAAGTTACATGAAGAAACCATCAGAGGAACTGTTGCCTCTGTTTTAAATCATTATACTGAAAAACCGCCTAAGGGTGAAATAGTAATCGTGTTAGGGGGAAAAGATAAAGCATAGTTATTAAAGCTATCCCTTCAACCACGCCTTACGCAATGCGACTTGTTTAGCGGAGGCATTAGCAGCGGACACTAATTTTTGCCCTGTTGTATACGATTGCGTTAGTTCTTTATCTATTATTACTTCTTCGCCATTTCTATCCAGCGCTACATTAATTTTAGCCCCGGGAGACCACATATACATTTCGGTAAAAACTTGTTGTACATTTTCAAAAGTTAGCGCTGTTCCGTTTACAGTTTTTAAAACATCACCCGGAAGTACCCCATTGTCATTCCAGAAACTATTAAGAGCAACCGCTTCTGAAAAAGCAATGGTTCCGTTGGCTCTATTTGGCTCAAAAATCAGATCCCCATTGTTTTGTATATAGTTTGTTTCTATGGTAGCATCTGCAATTTCCAACCCTACTTTTTCAAAAAAATCAGCGTAATTAATAGGGGTGGTGCCGACCACATGCGTTTGTAGAAACTCACCCACGGAAGGGTAGGTCATGGTAGTAATTTCATCAATAATTGTATCATCGTTAAAGGGTTTGTTTTTACCGTATTTAGCGGAAAGCTCTTTCATTAAAGACAGCATGCTTCTTTGTCCGTTGCTTTCTTCCCTCATTAAAATATCAATACACATTCCTATCAGCGCACCCTTTTGGTATACATTGTAATAGTTGGACGCATAGGGTTTGTCTAAAACGTTTTCACTCATTTCAGTAAAACTCATCGTATCGTCCATTCCCAAAGAAGTTTGAATTTTACTCATTATTGAAGCATAAAATTCGTCCTCTGATGTTAAACCTTCATATACTTGAAAATGTTGCGCAAAATATTCGGTTACGCCTTCATACATCCAAAGATGTTTCGAAAAGGTAGGTTTATTATAATCGAAATAATGAACATCTTCGCTGTGCACACTCAATGGGCTCACAATATGAAAAAATTCATGAGCAATCACGTCTACCATACTCTCAGAAAGCCCCTCTAATAACATATTTTCAGGAAGCACCGCAACCGTAGAAGTATGATGTTCCAGCGCGCCCATCCCTTTTGGGGAGTCTTCTTTTCCTTCACTTAAATAAAGAAAGATATCGTAGCGAGGTGTGGTATTCACAGATCCTAAATAATTTTTTTGAGCTTGCATCATGGTGAACATGCTTTCCTTTAATGCTGCTGCCGTGTGAATTTTATTTGGGGAATACACACTCAATACAATTTTAATGTCACCTACATTAAATTCCTCGACATCCAAGTCCCCATAGAACATGGGATTGTCTGTAATATCGAAATAACGAGGGGCAAAATAAGTGGTGGTCGTGGTTGTACCATCTGCACTCACATTTGATTGCAGCTCCTGAAGTGCAGAGGAGCGAACAAAGCTACTTGGAGCAGTCACATCCAATTTATATTGGGCGTTCTTTAAAGAGTCGAAATACCCGATAAAGCCGTGTAAGTTAAGTAGGTAATTGGTAGGTTCTATGTTCGTGCCTGCCGGGGAGAAGGGATTCTCACCTCCTATACCACCGGTAGTTTCAGTATCAAAGGTATCATTTACCTCGTAGGTAATTTTATCGACTTGTGAGGCATTAGAAATGGACCAGGAGTTATCATCTATTTTTGTGGTCGCCACTTCATTTCCTTTATAATCAAAGGCTTTAAAGTTTTCTACGTATTTTCCAAAATTACTCACCGAATAGGTTCCTTGAACCACTTTAGGGATTCTGTAAATTTCAGTTTCGGTAGTAAAACGACCCGGATTAATGATTACAGTAACTTTATCTGTCGTTATATTCACTAGGCTTAGACTCGTTTCAATAGGATTTGAAGTAGCCAAATCATTTACCGTTGGTTTTGTAGAAGTACATCCTGTTAAGAATATAGCAAGCACTAGTATGGATAGAAAATGTCTCATCATTGTATAAAAAGTTTATCTGGCAAAGATATTTTTTTTCGAATGTGAGAATCTTAAAATTTTACCAAAAGAAGATAGCTAATTTTTTATCGATGTTTTCCTTTTTCCCATCCGTGTTTTCCCAGGTAATGTTCTCCACTTTCCACGGCGCCTTCTTCAATGGAGGTTCCCATGGAATCGTTCCAGCGGTTGAGGTAACCAAACAACGAAATTACGCCTAACATCTCCACGATCTCGCCTTCATTCCAATGCTCGTATAAGCGATATTTTATGGTTTCATCTACCACATTTGGCACTTGAGATGCTGCTAAGGAAAAATCCAATGCCGCTCGCTCCGCTTCATTAAAAGCCGGATGGGTACGGTATTCCCAGATATTATCCAACTGTTCTTGCTCGGCTCCATAGCGTTCTGCGGCCCGAATCGCATGCGCTTGGCAATAACGACAGCCGGTAGCATTGCTACTTACCCAGGCGATCATGCGTTTTAATGCGGAGGTCACTCGACCTTCGTTCGCCATCACCGCCTTGTTGAGGTTGATAAAGGCCTTACTGATCGCGGGTCTGCGTTGCATGGTGAGCACACTATTGGGACAAAAACCCAGGGTTTCATTAAAGAATTCGGCCAATTGTTTGGTTTCCAAATCGTGTTCGGGGGAGAGGGGAGTGACTAAGGGCATGGTTAGTTTTTGATGAGTTTAAAGGTTTGGTTTGCGAGGTTCATAAAATACATTCCGGATGCATACAGCGACAGATCAATGGAGAAATTTTGTGATTCAAAAGCACCTTCTTGAATAAGCTTGCCGGAGATGTCCACAATTTGGTATTCGGAAACGGTATCGTTCAGTTGAGATAACGCAATATTAAAAATACCTTGGGAGGGATTGGGGGAAATAAGGACTTTGCTCAATGTGTTTTCATCAATTCCCAGTGGACTATTGATAAATTTTTGTAAAACAATATATCTCTCAGGATTATACCAAATAGAACTTCCTGTCAATAAAAGGTTTCCATCGAGTAACGTTTGAAGGTTGTATGACCCTAAAGTCCCTGAATTTGAATGCAATACAAAGGAAACGTCTAAATTTCCATCACTAAAAATTCTTCGATAATAAGGATCTGTCCCCCCTTCCCAATCGGTAAAACTATTATCCACAATAACCCTTTGATTCTCCTGAATGATGGACCCAATTAAACCTTCCACCGTACCATTCCCAAAAGATGGGTCAAGATCTCCTTCCGGCTTTAATTTGATCATTTTTTTAAATTCATTGAAATCGAAATCGGAATAGTTACAACTGACTAAAATACTTTCATCTGGAAAAGCTAAACATCTGCAAAAGTAGTAGATATTCTCAATTGGAATAAGTTGCAGACCATTATCTCCAAAACCTTCGTCTAGAGATCCATTGGGACTGAACCTTAAAAGCATGAAAGTTTGGGTATTATTTTGTGAAATCCGATATAGGATGAAAAATCCTTCATCTGTCAACATTTCAACATCACCTAAAGAAACTGAGGAAGACTCAGAAATCGGATAGATTAATTCTCCATTATTACCAAATGACGGATCTGGTGTTCCATCGGGTAAAAAGCGTTTCATCAAAATTTGATATTCATCAGAGACCCACCCCAAGGTAACTGCCATGATTTTACCACTTTCAGCGACCTCTAAACGGCCCGAAGAGAAATTGGAATCAAACAAATCGATGGAACCATTAATACCAAAAGTAGTGTCGACGCTTCCGTCCGGAAAAAATTGAGTCAAAATGGTTGGGATGTTATATCCACTGAATTTGATCAACATCTTATCACTCGCTTGAATTTTAATATCCGTGTAGGAGGCGTTGTCTATTATAGCTGAACGAATTATGCCATTATCACCAAAACTCACATCTAATATGCCGTTTTCCAAATAAGAAGCGATAAATTTCTCTGGTTCTCCGGTGTTAGGATAAAAGGCGCCGACTACCAGAATGTGACCTAAAGAATTCTCGGCAGCCGCATAAAAAATCTCCTCGCCATCACCAAGATCTGTTTCAACAATACCATTATCACCAAAACTCAAATCCGGACTTCCATCTTGCGCAAAAAGTGGGATGGAAAAAAACACAACCCAAACTAAAAATACATTTTTCATCGTCAATAATTTTATAAATTAGGGGAGGTTTGTCGTTTTAAAGTTAATAATTAATTTCTGAACTTGCCCGAACATATTGTACCTTTACCTTTCTACTCCCCTGAATTTTATGAATTAATTCGTTATGCGCTGGACCCTTTTACCCAAACCGGAAAGCTCTCAAATAGCTCAACTTTCAAAAGAGTTGGGAGTGGATCCCTTTATTACGACCCTACTATTGCAACGAGGGATCGATACCTTTGAAGCGGCCAAAAAGTTCTTCCGACCTAGCCTTGACGATCTGCACGACCCCTATTTGATGAAGGACATGGACCGTGCTGTTGAAAGAATTGAAAAAGCCATCGCCAAAGGGGAAAATATTTTAGTCTTCGGGGATTACGATGTCGACGGAACCACAGCCGTGGCTTTGATGTCTTCCTATCTGAAATCCTATTATCCGAATGTGGCCACCTATATCCCGGATCGCTATGAAGAGGGCTACGGCGTGTCGTATCAGGGGATCGATTTTGCAGAGGATAACGGTTTTACGCTGATCATTGCTCTCGACTGCGGCATTAAAGCCATCGAGAAAGTCACCTATGCCAAAGAAAGAGGGATCGACTTTATTATCTGCGATCACCACAGACCGGGGGACACCCTTCCGGAGGCCATTGCTGTACTGGACCCCAAACGTGCTGATTGTAATTATCCGTATGATGAACTTTGTGGCTGTGGCGTTGGATTTAAACTGGTACAGGCATTAGCGCAACATCGCGGACAATCGATGGATGATCTCATCTTGTATTTGGACCTGGTGGCCACGGCGATCGGGGCCGATATCGTCCCGATCACCGGAGAGAACCGGATCTTAGCTTACTTTGGACTAAAGGTGATCAATTCGAATCCCAGAACAGGGTTTAAAGCCATTTTGAATCAGGTGAAAAAGGAGTCGTTGACCATTACCGATGTGGTCTTTATCATTGCACCCCGCATCAATGCGGCCGGAAGGATGAAGCATGGGAATCATGCCGTGGCCTTACTCACCGAGACCGATCTTGAAAAGGCCGTTGAATTCGCTGCTGAAATTGAAGGATTTAACTCAGACCGTCGCGCGGCCGATCAGCAGATCACAGAAGAGGCCTTACAACTTATTATCGCTAATGAAGAACAGGACCGAATGACAACCGTGGTTTATAAGGATTCCTGGCATAAAGGAGTGATCGGGATCGTGGCCTCCCGACTTACGGAGACCTATTACCGACCTACTTTGGTTTTCACTAAGAATGGTGAAAAGTTGGCTGCTTCAGCGCGCTCGGTCAAAGGGTTTGACGTTTATAATGCGTTGGAAGGATGTGCTGAGTATATCGAACAATTCGGGGGACATAAATATGCGGCCGGGCTTACCCTGTTGGAAAAGGATTATGAAAATTTTAAAAAGGCCTTTGAACAAGTAGTTGCAGAAACCATCGACCCAAAATTACTCACCCCCGAGCTAAAAATAGATGCAGAGATCGATCTGCAGGAGATCACGCCAAAGTTCTATCGTATTTTAAAACAATTCGGGCCCTTTGGTCCGGGAAATATGACCCCGGTTTTTATGACACAAGGAGTGCAGGATGTTGGATATGGAAAAACGGTGGGGGCAGATAATTCGCACTTACGTTTGGTGGTGAAACAAGGAAATTCACCTCAATTTACCGGAATTGGCTTCGGAATGGCAGAGAAGGAAGCCATTGCCTGTAACGGGCATCTGTTTAAAATGGCCTATGTGATCGATGAAAATGAATGGCAAGGAAATGTGAGCCTACAGCTGCGGATCAAGGATATTATGAAGTGAATTCCTTCAGCTGAAATCGTTCCCCATCGAAAACCCCATAGGAATAATGACTGATCCAATCGCCCAGATTGTAATAGGTGGATTTATCCCCTACCTGAATTTCCATCGGTAAATGCCGATGACCAAAGACGAAATAATCGTAATGCTTCTCCTCCAATTTACGTTTAGCGTATAAAGCCAGCCATTCTTTATCTTCTCCTAAGAACTGACGATCTTCGTCGCCTGAGATGAGTTTGTTCTTCACCGAAAGGTATTGTGCAAAACGCATTCCCCAATCCGGGTGTAACCAACGGTACAACCATTTGGAGAAAGGATTGATAAAAACCTTTTTCATTCGTTTATAGCCCTTATCTCCCGGACCTTTCCCATCGCCATGTCCGATCAGAAAAGTTTTGTCATTAAAAGTGAATTCCTTGACATCACGATAGATGGGAATGTTCAGTTCGGTTTCAAAATAGTCGCGCATCCACAGATCGTGATTCCCCACAAAAAAATAGATAGGGATCCCGCTATCACTGATTTCCGCCAACTTGCCCAGTACACGGGTAAAACCTCTGGGGACTACCGTCTTGTATTCAAACCAAAAGTCGAAGAGATCGCCTAAAAGAAAAATGGCCGCTGCATCTACTTTTACCGTGTCTAGCCACGCCACGAACTTTTTTTCCCGCGGCAGGCTTTCTTCCGAAGTAGGCGCTCCTAAATGGTTATCACTGGAGAAGTATATTTTTTTACCTGCAGGGATTTGCATGGGTTAAAGATAGCTAAAAAGTGAATGTGGGATGCTCGTATGCATGACATCAGGTATTTTCAGATGCAAACCATTCGGCATAGCTGCTTTCCGTTTCTTGTAATTTCAAAGAATGCAGGGCAATGGTGGAAGGCAAACGTTTACTAATCTTTTGGGCAAAATCAATTACCATCATTTCACTGGTGGGTTGGTAGTCGACCAATAATACATTGTGGCCTCTTTGTTCCAGTTCTTTTGCTAATTCTACATGGGGGGTATGCTTATTGAACACCGTAGCATGGTCAAAAACATCCACGATCTCTTCCTTTACAATTTTCTTCAGGTCACTAAAATCGATCACCATCCCATATTTCACATGGTTGGGATCATTGATGGGAACCCCGACCACGGTTACCGATAATTTATAACTATGCCCATGAACATTGCGACATTTACCGTCATAACCATACAAGGCGTGACCGGTTTCAAACGTAAACAGCTTTGTAATTCTAATCTTACTCATGGTTTCAAAGATACGGTATTTTCATTTCAAAAGAATTTTGATGAGGGTATCTGTTTGAAATGTATATTTGCGCACTTTTCTCCATAACGCCTATGAGCACTGAATTGTTCGAACAATTGGAATTTGTTGAAAATCCTTTGTTTGAAACGATTATCGAAGATCTCTTACAACAACATTACAGTGTTGTGGAGCATTTCTTTTCCTCTTCGGAAGTGATCGCCCTGCGAAACAATTTGTTGCTGAAATATGAAGAGGATCGATTCAGAAAATCGGGTATAGGAAATCATCTTCATCAGGAGATCGACAAAAGTATTCGGGGGGATTTTATCCTTTGGATCGATGAAACAAAGGCTGATCCTGTTGAACAATTATTTTTTAAGAAGATCGATTCGTTGGTCCAATACCTGAATAAAACCTGTTTTTTGGGGATTCTACAGCAGGAATTTCATTATGCGGTCTATCCGAAAGGAGCTTTTTATAAGCGTCATTTGGATACGTTTCAGAATGACGATCGTCGCAAACTTTCATTGGTCTGCTATTTGAATGAAGATCCCTGGCCAAAGGAAAATGGAGGGGAATTGACCCTTTACCTTGAGGAAGGGGAAAAGGAAATAGTTCCCTTGCCGGGAAGAGTAGTGATCTTTGAGAGTCAGCTATTGGAACACGAAGTGAAGCTGGTGAAAGATTCTGAACGTTTAAGCATCACCGGTTGGTTCAAGACCCGTTGAGACTAGTCGGAGATCAACGGATGGTATTTCTGTTTGAATTTTATGATCAGGGCAATTGCTCTGAATGCCACCCAGCATAATAAAGCCACCCATATTCCAACTAAGTCCCAACGCAGGTATTGAGTGAGGTATAAAATTGGAATGAATGCAATAAAAGTGGCGCTCAGCAATACATTCCGAAGGTAGGCCATTTCACCTAAGCCTTTAAAGACGGCGTCCATCGTGAAGGCGAGTGCATTGAGTGGCTGACTGATGATCACCAAAAAGAACATGGGGTAGAATACGTTCAATACCGACGGGTCCTTACTGAAAAGCAGCCCCAGGGGGGTATAAAAAACAGCCAGAAGGATCATTAACAAAGCGGCAACGCCCAGATTATATGCATTCACTTTTCGGGTGAGTGCGGATAATCCCTTGTAATCTTTTGCTCCCAGCAATTTACCCCCCAAAATGTTACCCGCTGCACCGTACCCATCCACGAAGAAGGCCGTGAACAGCCAGATATTAATGGCAATGGCATGTGCTGCAATATATTCGGTACCCAAAGCGGTTGCTTCTCTCACCGCCAACATTAATGCGGTATTAAGCGCAATAGATCGGATGAACAAATTAAAGCTCATTTGCACCAAGCGATTGACTTCAGGATGCAGGGGCAGGTGAATTTTCAGTGAGATGTTCGTTTTTTTTAACAAGAGGATCAAGGAGATCATAGCCATGGCAATTTGGGCGATCAGACTGGCCCAAGCGGCGCCTTCAATGCCCATGGCAGGGATATAACCATCCACTCCAAAAACGAATAGGATATCCAGAACCACATTGATAACTGTACCAATAATGGCGACCACCATAGGCCAAAAGGTGTTTTGTAACCCTCTGAAGATACCAAAGGCAGCAAAGGTGAAGAGGGTCAGCGGGAATCCCCAAACGCGAATGTTATAGTAATCGATACTGAATTTAAGAATTAACCCTTCCGCATTGAGTAACCGAAAGATCTCTTCCACAAAAAAGTAGGTAGTGGTCAGCACTAGGATACTCAATATTACATTGAATAAAATGGCCTGTGCCGGAAAATTCTTAAGTTGATCTAAATTGCCTGCACCTAAATTCTGCGCAATGATCGTCGCAATTGCCGCACGAGTCTGTGCAAGGATCCAGATAAGCATCGAGAGAAAAGACCCAACTACACCCACAGCCGCAAGGGATTCTGTGGCAAATTGAGGAATATTTCCCACCACGGCCGCATCTGTACTGGACAAGATGGGTTCTGCAATACCGGCAATGATTGCCGGAATCGCCAATTGTTGAATACGTTTAAAGGAAATATCGTTTTTCAAGTGGTAAAGGTAATTATTCATCCTGCAAATGATGATGGGAAAGTATTGATTTCCCTTATGCGAATAAATAGAATGTTTATCTTTAAAATTCAAAAAGTTGCTTTGGGAACCTCCTCAGTTAAAAAATTATTCACAGTATCCTTTCTGTTGTGCAGGTTGTTGATGTTCGCACAGGAATGCCCTGCGTTGTTATCTCCTTTGAATGGTGCCACTAACGTGCCGGTAGATGCTGCCATACAGTGGGAAGAGGTGGTGGGGGTGACCGGATATATCATTTCCATTGGGACGACTCCCGGGGGGGGAGAGATAGTGAATGAGCAACAAAATGGGAGCGATACTACCTTTACTCCTCCTTTGGGTTTGCCGGAATCAACGCTCATATATGTGCGAATCACACTCTTCTTTTTCGATCAGGACGATATCGTCTGTGAGAGTCGGTCGTTCACCACTGAAAATGTAACGATCTCACCGGAATGCAGTAGTTTGACCAATCCCTTGAATGGGGAGTCAGGAGTGAATGTGGCGGTGAACCTTTCCTGGGAATATGCTGCTCGCGCTTCGGGATACCGACTTTCCTTAGGGACTTCTCCGGGGAGTACTGATATCCTCGACAATTTTGATGTAGGCAATGTATTGTCCTATAATCCACCCGTGAACTTTCCACCCGACACGATCATCTATGTTTCGGTGAACCCCTACAATGAAAACGGCATCGCAGAGGGTTGTTCGGAAGAGCACTTTACTACCGCCTCGTTGGGGGATCCACCCGGTTGTACACAACTGATCACTCCGGCCAATGGAGCTATTAATGTTTCTCTTTCTCCTTTTATCGAATGGGA
>JAHEMZ010000015.1 GCA_024643385.1 Flavobacteriaceae bacterium
GTTTTAAGGTAAGTCCCCCTTCAAAAAGTATGATCCCGATAGCTAGCGATACAAAATTGAATAGGTTTTCTCCAGGGAAAAGTCCATTTTTTCCATCCCAAATGGGTTGTATCATTGCGTTACCGCTGGAAGTAATTAAAGTGGCAATTGGTCCTACCAATAACCCAATAAGGATTAAAGGTAATATAGCCGGTATCTTTAATTTCCAGGCAACCCATTGGGCCAATATTCCAAGGATAATAATTCCGGCGAGTTCTAACATAGTTCAATTTTGTCTAAAAATACTAAGAAAAGCGTATACCCCCACATAAAGATTGGTCATCTTTCCTAGTTAATCGAAAAACAGCGCATGCAGACTTCTCCGTAAATTTATCTTTTCCGGTGCCGAAAAGAACCCTGATCCAATTATCCTTTTGAGGAGTTTCTAAAATTCCGGTGCCGAGCTTTCCTCCAATGCTGATAGCAATTACAGAGATTAAGGAAAGGCTGCGCTCTAATTTCTTCAATGTGTTATGCAATATAAAAGTTGATTTTGTTCAAAGTCGTACATTTCATATCAGTATTCATCCGATACGATTAATACCGATCAATATTAACCCAAAATCATTAGTCCTCGTGTGAGAAGGTAAAAAATCATCATTGGAAAAATGAGTCTAACTTTCTATGGAAAGTCTATCTTTTTAGGGAGGAAAATAGCAATTTTGTGTTTTGAATCGAATATTTGCATAACATTTTGTTAAATTCTTAAAATTTAGTGCTCCCACTAATCTCTTAAATGTTTCTGTTTTACTAATTTGCGCTTCCTATGAAATTATTCCCCATAGAGGCAGGAAATTTTAAATTAGATGGGGGTGCGATGTTTGGTGTCGTACCTAAAACATTATGGTCTAAAACCAATCCTGCCGACCAAAACAACATGATAGATATTGCGGCTCGCTGTCTTTTAATTGAAGAGGGGGGTCGGCTTATTTTAATTGACAATGGAATGGGGTCCAAACAGAGTGAAAAATTCTTTGGATATTATTATCCATGGGGAGAATTTACACTGGACAACTCTCTGAAACAAGTTGGTTTTCATCGAGATGATATCACCGATGTCTTTTTAACTCATTTGCATTTTGACCATTGTGGAGGAAGTATTCAATGGAACAAGGACCACAGCGGATACGAGACTGCCTTCAAAAATGCGACCTATTGGAGCAATAAAGATCACTGGGAATGGGCCACCCAACCCAATCGTCGGGAACAGGCTTCTTTTCTGAAAGAGAATATTCTTCCCATACATGAATCCGGACAATTGAAATTTACATCATTGCCGGAATCTGATTTCATCAAACAGAGCGAACTTGGTTTTGGGATATTTTTTGCTAACGGACATACAGACAAACAAATGATCCCTCATATTATTGTGGACGATAGGACATTTGTATTTATGGCCGACCTATTGCCTACTGCCGGACATTTACCTTTACCTTTTGTCATGGGTTACGACACTCGCCCTTTATTAACAATGCCCGAAAAAGAAAAGTTGCTCAATCTGGCGGCAGATCATCATTACTATTTAATACTTGAGCATGACGCTCATAACGAAATTATTACCGTAAAGCATACCGAAAAAGGTGTTCGCCTTGATCAGCGTTTTACATTTAACGAATTATTTAATTAATTTAAACTTTATGAAAATTCTAAAATCCTCCCTGATTATTGCTTCCACTGCAGTCCTCTTAAGTAGCTGCGGCAGTAGTGTTGCTCCCATTCTATCAACACCTATTGAAAATATTGATAACCTGCCCCTGAAAGTAAGTCCGCTTACTGAAGCCCAAACCAAAACTTGGGGGGCTGCCGACCTGCTTCGAGATACCATTCCCGGAATGAGTGTAGACCGTGCGTATGCGGAAATTCTTTCCGGTAGAACAGGATCCACTGTAATTGTGGGTGTGATCGACAGTGGTGTTGACATTGAGCATGAAGATCTTAAAAATGTGATTTGGACAAATCCAAAAGAAATTCCCGGCAACGGAATAGACGACGACAAAAACGGTTATGTGGATGATGTTCACGGATGGAATTTCTTAGGAGATATCGTTCAGGAAAATTTAGAGTACGTTCGTATGCTAAAAATTTTAGGTCCAAAATTTGAAGGAAAAGATGAATCTTCGATCAGCGCAGCAGATCGGGCTGATTTTGATCTTTACAACAAAGCCAAAGCAGAATACGAAATGGAGTATAGCCAGGCACAGGCTAATAAAACTCGATATGAAGGGATGTTAGCTCAAATCATTCCTGCCCACAAAGTAATGGCTAAAAAAATCGGAAAAGAAGATTATACATTAGCTGATCTAGAATCCATTGAAAACCCTTCGGAAGAAGAACAACAACAAATTGTCATGTTATCCCAGATGTTCAATTTCGGAGATTCGATTCCCGCTGTAATGAAAAGATTAAATGGTGGTGTTGACTATTTTGGTGGAAGATTGGAGAGTCATTTCAATATGGATAAAAATTACCGCGCTGAAAAATTAGGAGATGATCCGGATAATAAGTCCATCAAGTTCTACGGAAATAATGATGTCGACGGACCGGATCCTAAAAAAGAAGATGCTACCCACGGAACACACGTGTCCGGTATCATCGCTGCTCAAAGAAATAATGGAGTGGGAATAAACGGAGTGGCTGATAATGTTAAAATAATGGCTATTCGTGCCGTGCCTGATGGAGATGAATACGATAAAGACATCGCAAATGCAATTTATTATGCTGTGGATAATGGAGCTAAAGTGATCAATGCAAGCTTTGGAAAGTATTACTCTCCACATCCTGAGTGGGTTTGGGAAGCCATAAAATATGCTTCCGATAAAGATGTTCTATTTGTAAAGGCTGCCGGAAATGAAGGTGCTGACCTGGATAAAATTCAGGTATATCCTAACGATCAAAAGGTAGAAAACCCAACTGAAATGAGCGATACATTTATTGTTGTCGGAGCACTTAACTACAAATATGGAAGTGATTTGGTAGCCAATTTCTCCAACTATGGAAAATTAAATGCAGATGTCTTTGCTCCCGGGGTGAAAATTTGGGCAACCACTCCATTGGACACTTATGAATACCTACAAGGTACTTCCATGGCCGCTCCTGCGGTTGCGGGAGTTGCTGCAGTAATCCGTTCTTATTACCCAACTCTTTCCGCTAAACAAGTAAAACAAATTTTGATGGATAGTGGATTGACATCTTCTGCCACCGTTGTATTAGGTGGTGACAAATCTAATACCGATAAATTCCAAAACATTTCTACATCCGGAAAGATGGTGAATTTATATAACGCCTTGATCATGGCGGATCAAATGTCTAGAAAATGAAAAACTTTTTAAGTATTATTTGGGCTATTCTCTCCTTTACGGTGGGAATAGCCCAAAATTTTTCAACCTATTGGCAACAAAGAGCTGATTACAAAATGTCTGTGGAAATGGATGTGGAGTCTTGGCGTTTTCAAGGAGACCAAGAGCTCACCTACAGCAATCATTCTCCCGACACTTTGAAGAAAGTTTTTTATCATTTATATTTTAATGCTTTTCAACCGGGAAGTGAAATGGATGTTAGGTCCAGAACAATCGACGATCCTGACCCCAGGGTGAGTGACCGGATTGCTGAATTATCTTCAACGGAGATAGGATATCTTAAACCAATAAAATTATTACAGGATGGTAAACCGGTGATGTTCCAAGTAGAGGGAACCATCCTTGTGGTCGCCTTAAATACACCCATTTTACCAGGTAACAAGACTGTCTTTTCGATGCAATGGGAGGGCCAAGTACCGTTGCAAATACTTCGAAGTGGGAGAAACAACGAAGAGGGGGTTGCTTTATCCATGGCTCAGTGGTTTCCTAAATTGGCAGAATACGATTTTCAAGGATGGCATGCCGATCCTTATTTAGGTAGAGAATTTTATGGTCCTTGGGGTGATTATGATGTAAAACTTACATTGGATGAGCGCTATGTGGTGGGTGGGACCGGTTATTTACAAGGGACTCCTTCCGTTAAGAAAAAAAAGAAGACATGGCATTTTATGGCTCCTAATGTGCACGATTTCACCTGGGCCGCTGATCCGGATTACATCCATGATACGTATCCTGGTCCCAACGGGGTTGAGCTTAACTTTTATTATAAGAATAATCCTGAATATATAGAGAATTGGAAAAAGCTTCAGCCTAAGACCGCGCAATTAATGGAGTATTTTAATGAACATATCGGACCCTATCCCTACAAACAATATTCGGTGATTCAAGGAGGTGATCGCGGTATGGAATACGGTATGTGTACGCTGATATCAGGAAAGAGAACCTTTGGCAGTTTGGTGGGTGTCACCGCTCATGAATTAGCGCACTCTTGGTTTCAGTTCTTATTGGCCACCAATGAAAGCCTTCATGCCTGGATGGATGAAGGGTTTACCTCGTACATTTCAGACATAGCAGAAAACGAAGTGATGGAACAAAATATTCCAAATCCTTTCATTTCTTCGTATCAAAATTATATCTATCAGGCAAACAGTGGAGAGGAGCAGCCTCAAAGCACGCATTCCGATCGTTACAGTACTGGTCGAGGCTATGGAGTCTCCGCATATAGTAAAGGCTTGGTTTTTTTATCACAACTGGGCTATATCATTGGAAATGACAATCTCGAGAAGACCCTCAAGCGATATTATCAAGAATGGGCTTTTAAACATCCTACACCCAATGACTTTATCCGCGTGGCAGAAAAGGTATCAGGTTTTGAATTGGATTGGTATCTGCAAGATTGGACCCAAACCACAAACACCATCGATTACGCCATAAAAAAGGTCGATCAGGATAATGGCACCTCTGTTGTTACACTGGAACGTTTGGGTTTAATGCCGATGCCTATCGATCTATATGTTATATATGAAGACGACTCTAAAGAGTCTTTCTATATACCGTTGCAAATGATGCAAGGAGAAAAGGAGAATCCGTATCCGGCGCTAAAACGAACAGTTTTAAAGGATTGGGCATGGGCTTATCCCACTTATTCATTCGAGATCCCGGACGGAAAGAAAATTAAAGTGATGATGATTGATGCTACTCAACTTATGGCCGATATCAACATGGAGAATAATATCTACGGTGAAGATTAACTTTTTTAAGAGGAATTATCTAAAGGGTCTTTTCATTTATTTGAATGACCCTTTTTTTATATTTACAATATGAAATTCAATTTTCCGAAGGAGGAGAAATTAAAAAGTCAGAGGCTTATTGAGCAATTAATTGCCGAAGGAAGGACGTTGAAAACATTTCCAATTAAGGTTATCTATTTGAGTGATGCGTCTCTCGAATGTCATCAAATAGCCTGTTCCGTTCCTAAGCGAAATTTTAAATTGGCGGTTAGGAGAAATCGTATCAAAAGACAAATGAAAGAATCTTATCGCCTTCATAAACATCTGTTAACAAACAATAACGGCAAGAATTTTGCGATACTATTTGTGTACATTGGTAAAGAAAAACCACTTTACGATCAAATAGATAGTGCAATTCAGTCCTCACTTAAACAGTTAGCCCTATGAAACTTTTTAGTCTTTTTCTTTTTGGTCTTGCCTTAGCGTGTGGTGGTGGTGGGAATAATGATTACGACCGTTCTAATGGGGAATCTTCAATGGCGGCAGATTATGAATATGTGGAAGAAGCTACATCAGCCTTAAAAGTTATTGAAGAAACTTCTGAAGAAATAGTGGAAACACAAGAGCAGAAAATTATTAAGTCCGCTCAACTTCGGTTTGAAGCGTCAAACCCGGAGGAAACACATGAAAATATTCTTCGACTTACGCTGGAATACAAAGGATTTATTCAAAGTGATAACGCAGGTAAAAATTACAATCAGTTATACCGTACTATGATTGTACGTGTGCCTACAGAAAATTTTCAGCCCTTCATCGATGCTATTTCAGCAGGGGTTCCTTATTTCGACCAAAAAGATATTTCCCGTCAGGATGTTTCCGAAGAATTTGTAGACCTAGAAGCTCGTTTAAAAGCCAAAAGAGAATTAGAGGCCCGCTATTTAGAATTACTAAAACAAGCTAAAAATGTGAAGGAGATGCTCGAAATTGAGCGTGAACTTTCTAACATTCGAGAAGAAATCGAAGCCAAACAAGGACGATTAAACTACCTAGAAAATAAGGTTTCCCTGAGTACCGTAAATATTGAATTTTATAAACAAACTGCAGAAACCGGTGTCACACTTTCCTATGGAAAAAAAATTGTGAATGCCTTAAAGGGTGGTTGGGATGGTATTTCGGTGTTTTTCTTAGGATTACTCTATTTATGGCCATTGTTTGTCATTGGACTTATAATTATCTTGGTGCTTCGAAGATATCTTAAAAGAAGTAAGAAAATATAATCGATTGCGAAGGGAAATCGTCCGTACGGATGTAGAATTTTTGAATTAATAAAGAACTCATGAAAAGGAAAATTATCATCCCGGCACTAGCCTTGGGAATTCTTATTACTACTGCCAGTTTCAAAAACGATTTTTTTGAAATCGCCAAACAAATTGAAATATTCACCACGCTATTCAAAGAATTAAACATGAATTATGTGGATGAAACCACACCGGCGATTTTAATGAATAAGGCCATTACGGGAATGCTGGAAGATTTGGATCCGTATACCGTTTATTGGGGCGAACAAGAGGTAGAGGATGCGCGAATTAAAAATTCCGGCACGTACACTGGTATTGGCGCCTCTGTTAAGACCATGAAGGATAAAATAACGATTGTTGAACCCTTTAAGGGTTACCCGGCTGATAAGGCAGGATTAAAAGCGGGAGATCAGATTATTAAGATTGGAGATATAACCATTGCTGATTTTGAAGACGATGCCGGAGAATTATTGAAAGGAGTGGTTGGAACTTCCGTTGAATTGACCTATAACAGACAAGGAAAAACGCAAGTAACTACCTTAAAAAGAGAAAAAGTAGAAGTGGACGCTGTTCCCTATTATAAGCTAATACAGGGTGATATTGGTTACATAGTTCTGACGAAATTCAATCAAAAAACGACTGTTCAAACCAAAAAAGCCTTAGAAGACTTAAAATCACAAGGGGCTAAAAAAATAATTCTTGATTTACGTGGCAACCCTGGGGGTCTTCTGAATGAAGCCATTAGTATTGTAAACTTATTTGTGCCTAAGGGAGAAATTATCACGACTACTAAATCAGTAATCGAAAAATACAACAAAACCTATAAGACAACAGTAGAGCCTACTGATACCGAAATTCCTCTTGTCGTATTGGTTAACGGGCGAAGTGCCTCGGCCAGCGAGATTGTGTCTGGTGGTTTACAGGACTTGGATCGAGCTGTGATCATTGGGGCCCGAAGTTTCGGAAAGGGTCTTGTCCAGCGGCCTAAAAAACTAACGTACGGCACACAGCTCAAAGTAACTATCTCTCGCTATTTTACACCAAGCGGACGATGTATTCAGGCATTGGACTATTGGAACCGCGATGAAAATGGTGACCCTGTGCGTTTAGATCCGAAGAATTACAATGCTTTTAAAACAAAAGGAGGGAGAACCGTATATGATGGTGGAGGTATATTGCCGGATATAGAGTTGGAAACGTCTAAATTTAGCCCTATAACAACGGCACTACTAAAAGATGATGCGATCTTTGACTTTGCTACCGATTATTATTACTCACACCAACTAGGAGATTGGAACGATTTTAAGGTAAGTGATGGCGATTTTCAAAATTTTATTGACTTTCTTGAAAAAAATAATTTTTCCTATGAAACCGAAACTGAAAAGAAATTAGAAGAGGCTTTTAGAAGAGCTGAGGATGATGAACTTAAAGGTGGTATACAGGACAGTTACAATCAACTGTTGAATGCTATTAGTCAAGCAAAGAAGCAAGATCTCATTGCTAAAAAAGTAGAAATTAAGGCGCTTCTGACCGATGAAATTATTAAGCGTTACTTTTTTGCGGAAGGTCTCTACGATTACCATTTAATCTACAGTCCTGAAATACTAGAGGCTATTTCGGTGCTAAAAGATGAGAGTAAATACAATCGCATTCTTAAATAATGGACGGTTTTCTGGATTTCTTTCAATTTATGCCTGTCTGGCAAAAGGTAGGATGGGCCATTTTTTGCATTGCCTTTTTTTGGTTGTTGGAGGGCTATTACAGTCAATTTCAGTTGCCCTATAAAAAATGGAAGCACGCTCGAGTAAATTTTGCACTTTTAGGGTTTGTAATGATCATAAATGTGGTTTTCGGGCTAGCAACGGCAGGGGTGTTTCTATGGTTACAAGAAAGTCATTTTGGATTACTGCATCTATTTCAAGCCCCTATTTGGTTAAAGCTATTGCTTTCAGTAATGGTCTTAGACCTTATCGCACAATACGGAGTTCATTATTTTCTGCACAAAGTAAGGTGGATGTGGCGTTTGCATTTAGTGCATCATACCGATAAAAATGTCGATGTCACTACAGGTACCCGACATCATCCTCTCGATTTTCTTTTAAGGGAATTATTTGCACTAATTGCGATAGTGGTAATGGGAATGCCTGTCGGGTTTTATTTTTTCTATCGAATACTGAGTATTCTTTTTACGTATTGGACCCATGCCAACATCAACCTTCCTTTAAAACTAGACAAAGGATTAACATACTTCATCGTGACGCCGAACATGCATAAATTCCATCATCATTATCAGCTTCCCTGGACGGATAGTAATTACGGGAATATTCTCGCCATTTGGGATCGGATATTTGGCACTTATGTCTATGAAGATCCTAAAAAAATTGTCTACGGCATTGATATCGCCGACCACACGGATGATGAAAAACTGATGGTCCAATTGCGTCTGCCCTTTAACAAGAACGTGAAAAGTAAACATCAATTCCCTCCCTCCGCCTGAATCCTTAACAAAACTTTAATTGCATTTCTGGTCAATTTTTCGTATTATGGGATAATATGGTACAAATAGATAAAAAAGAAAACGTCGAGATGTTGCAGGATACTGTAGATTATCTTGAGAAAAAAGGATTTGAAAACATCATGGCAGATTTAGAGGGTTACGACACTCCGAAATCTTACCACAAAAAAGGAAGCGACATCAGCATTACTCCGGATATCATTGCTGAAAGAGCAGGAATAAAGCATTATTTTGAAGTAAGTTTAAAAAGCGAAGAGCCCAATCTGTTGAAGTCAAAATGGCGCTTTTTAGATGTTCTTACCCGCATGAAAAATCACCGATTTCGCATCGTGACCCGAAGAGGCCATTATAAATTTACCAGCGACATGCTTCGTGATCTAAATTTAGATAAGGACCCCATTAAAATTTAATTTTCAATGTTTTCCCCATGCTGGGATATGTCAAGACCTCTGTACTCCTGATCTTCACGTACCCGCATGGATAAAAGCATGTCGGTTATTTTATACAACACATAACTGCCGACAAACGTATAGGCCGCAACAATGATAAGCGCTAATACGTGATAAAAGAAAGTGGTAGTTTCTCCATAAATAAGCCCTACATCTTTGGCTAGTATCCCTGTGAGGATCATGCCGACGATTCCCCCTACTCCATGACTTGGAAATACATCCAACGTATCGTCCATTTCTGATTTTTTATTCAGTCGAATGGCAAAGTTGCTTACAATAGCAGCTACGAAGCCAATAAAGATGCTTTGTCCTATGGTTACAAAACCAGCGGCCGGCGTGATGGCGACAAGCCCCACAATAGCGCCAATACAAGCCCCTAGCGAAGACATTTTTCTATTTTGAAAACGGTCTAAAAAGATCCAAGTAATCATACTGGCTGCGGATGCTAAGTTGGTGTTCGCAAAAGCGATAACGGCATCTTCATTTGCACCAAGGGCCGAACCAGCATTAAAGCCAAACCAGCCAAACCACAACAAGCCCGTTCCTAAAATTACATAGGGGATGTTGGCGGGTTTTTCTATTCTTTCTTTTCTTTTTCCTAAATAGATTGCCCCTGCTAATGCTGCTATTCCGGCCGACATATGCACAACTGTTCCTCCGGCAAAGTCCAATACCCCCCAATTTCGCAATAACCCGTCCGGATGCCAAGTCATATGAGCTAGCGGTGAATAGATAAAAAGCGAAAACAACACCATAAATAAAATATAGCTGCGAAAACGAATCCTTTCTGCAAAACTGCCGGTGATCAAAGCCGGGGTGATAATTGCAAATTTGAGTTGAAAAAGGGCAAACAAGAGAAAGGGGATCGTCGCTGAAAATTCAGGGTTAGGAGAAACCGTAACATTGTTAAAGGCAAAATAGGTAAATGGGTTTCCTATGATTCCATAAAGGCTGTCGCCAAACGCCAAACTAAAACCAATAATAACCCATAAAACACTTATCACCCCTAGTGCGACAAAACTCTGCAGCATGGTGGATATAACGCTCTTCTTACTTACCATTCCGCCATAGAAAAAGGCCAAACCCGGCGTCATTAAAAGCACAAAAGCACTTGCCACTATCATCCAGGCTGTGTCACCCGTATCAATTTCAGGTGCGTTATCAATTAATTGATATTCAGCCCCGGATAAAAGACAAATAAAAACCAATACGGTTAATACAATAAAATTAATTCTTCGCCCCACTCCCCAATATTTTTATAGTTTATTCGCATAAAAATAATAAAAATATGTTCTTGCCCCTATAAAAATAGGGGTTAGTGTAAATAAATAATGCTTTTAAGTGAATTACTCTCTATTATTTGGGATTAAGAACCATTTCAATATGAGGAATACCATCCTCTAGGTATCCTTCTCCTATTGCGTTAAAACCATGGGTTTCGTAAAATCGCTTTAAATACGTTTGCGCGGATAATTTAATCGTAGTTGTTTGGTAGTTCTCTTGAATTGCGAGTATAGAGGCCTTCATTATTTTGTGGCCAAAATCATGTTTTCTGTATTTTGTAGAAACAACCACCCTTCCAATAGCCGCTTCTTCAAAATAATATCCGGGAGCAAAACAGCGGGTATAGGCTATTATATTATCATTTATACGTCCTATCACATGAAGCGCTTTGCGATCCTTCCCGTCGATATCTTGGTACACACAATTCTGTTCCACAACAAATACTTCCGATCGCAGCTGCATGATATCATACAATTCATCCAGGGTTAGTTCTTTAAATTTTTTAACTGTTATTTCCATTTTTAATCCTGAACAATTATGTCTTTGGCATCATCTTTTTGAAACTCAGGCTGAATATTCACGTGATTAATTCCAAATTGATGGTACAGTATTTCTTCTACTCTATTTAAAATTTCATCGAATTGCGAAAGTGTAATGTCTTCATAAAAGTCAATGTGCGCCTCCAGATGATTCTCCTTTTCATTCAATTGCCAGATGTGAATATGGTGTACATTTTTTATTTCCGGAAAAGCAGAGATCACTTCCCGTAATTCTTTTAAGTCAACATCTTCAGGACTAAATAACATTAACACACGGAAGGAACTTTTTAAAAGATCATATCCCATGACCAACAAGTAAAAAGCGATAAGCAAGGTTAGGGCGCTATCTACCCAAAACCAGTTTAAATATTTCATTAAAATTCCACCAATTAAAACCGCCACGGAAGCGGCCATATCAGTAAACAAATGAAGATAGGCTGAGCGAAGATTCATATTTTCTTTAGCCTCTTTCTTTAAAAGCAAAACACTGAAGCCATTCGCTATAATTCCTAACAATGCCAACCAAATTACTAGTCCGCTTTGAATTTCATGTGGATGTATAAAACGATTGATGGCTTCATAGATTAAATAAAGAGCCACTATCATAAGTGTTGAGGCGTTTACAAAGGCCGCAATTATCTCTGCTCTTTTATAACCGAAAGTTTTATCAAAAGACGCTTTTTTGGTTGCATATCTATTCGCAACATAACTTACAATTAATGAAATAACATCGCTGAAATTATGTAATGCGTCCGATATCAAGGCAAGACTGCCGGATAATATTCCCCCTATAACTTGAGCAACCGTTATAAGAATATTAAGGACGATGGTAATAAGCAAATTCCTTCCCCGTGTACCATGATGATGATGATGATGGGCGTGAGAATGTGCCATACCTTTATTATTAAGAACAGGCTATTTTATTGACCCTATTTTGGTGTCTACCACCTTCAAAAGATGTAGTAAGAAAAGTATCTACCATTGCCACAGCTTGCGGCTCACTGGTATATCGGGCGGGTATACTTAAAATATTAGCGTCGTTATGTTGACGCGCAAGCTCCGTAATTTCTTTGGTCCAGCACAAAGCTGCTCTAACTTTTTGATGTTTATTTGCGGTCATTGAAACTCCATTTCCACTACCACAGATCAAAATACCAAAATCAACACCACCATCAGCTACAGCTTCAGCAACCGGATGCACAAAATCGGGATAGTCTACACTGTCAAGAGTATCTGTTCCAAAATTAATTACGTCATGACCTAATCTTTGTAAATGGCTTACAATGGCTTTTTTATAATCTGTACCCGCGTGGTCGTTTCCTATAGCTATTTTCATAATCAAAATTTTATGTAAAGATACAGTTTCTGAGTCTTTACTTACATGAATTATTAAATTCAACTGAATACCAATAAATTAACTTTCTTAACCTTTTTCAACTATTAAGTTAAGAACCTTGTTGATAGATGTTGATATAAAAAGAACAAAATAAATTGGTTAATTCATTTCTATTTCCAATAGGTAAAAGTAATTGGATTATACTATTTTTTACATGCAATATTACCTGTCACTTATGCGCAGATTTTTTTTAGTTAGGAACATAAAATATAAAAATACTTGTTAAAAAAAGTGTGTTCAATTCACTTGTTCACAATTGTCAAACTTTTGATTAAATCTATTCATATTCAATTCTTTATAATTTTAAAAGTTGTTTATAAGTAGCTTGTAAAGAATGATAATTCAATTTCAAAGAAATAAGCTAAAAACTTATCCCCTTTATTAACAAACAATCATATATATCAATTTTGATTTTAAAATTCTAAAAATAAATAATGACGAATTAATATGTGTTGAAAAGTATAATTAAACAATATGTAAATGTGAGGAGCCATTCCATTGCTCTAATAATTTTGTTGCCTGGATAATATCTTCGGGGTGTATTTTTAATTGAATACCCCCTACAGCATTGGAATGAAAGGGTAATACACCTAACATGGTTTCGTTGGCGAAAACATATCTAATTTCGTGTTGATCCAGTAGTAGACGAAATATAGCATAATCGCTAGCATAAGTAAAAAAAGCTATCGTTTTATAATGTTCCATGGTGTTACTAAATTACTAATTCTAACCCAAATGTAGAATTGCTTTGAGCTAATAAACGTAACTTTACAGGAATTAATGAATTACTATGCCGAAAAGGAAAATACCGGGAAAAAGAAAAGAGAACGACAATTTTGCCAAAAATATACTTGCTATCCTCCGAAAGGATCATTCAAAGCCTTTTAATTATAAACAAATTGCCGCAAAATTAGGTGTTGATGACCCTAGTAGTCGGAATCAAATTGTAAAAACTCTAAAGAAATTACAAGGTGAGGAGGCTATTCAGGAAATAGAAAGAGGAAAATATATTCTCACCCCTTCCAAAAATTATGTTACCGGTTATATGGACATCTCATCAAGAGGAAAGGGATATGTCGTGGTAGAAGGAATGGAAGAAGATATATTGGTGAAAAATAAACACCTCAATAAAGCAATGAATGGTGATATGGTTGAGGTTTATGTCTTTAAAAGAAGAAAAGGGGACAAGATCGAAGGAGAGGTCACTAAGATACTGGAACGAAAACGAACTGAATTTGTGGGTACCATTCAAGTATCGGACAAATTTGCCTTTGTAGAATGCCAAGGGTACAGTATGTACACAGATATTTTCGTTCCAAAAAGCAAGATAAACAATGCTGAAAGTGGTGACAAGGTATTGGTAAGAATGGATGGATGGGAAGCGAACAGTGACTCACCGATAGGAAGTGTGATTAAGGTATTAGGAAAGGCCGGAGAACACAACACAGAGATTCATTCAATTCTCGCTCAATACGGTTTACCTTATGACTTTCCCGCAGAAGTAGAAGCTTATGCAAATGGTTTAAATACTTCTATTCAGGAAAATGAAATTAAGAAAAGAAGAGATGTTAGGGATACGCTAACTTTTACGATAGACCCTAAGGATGCAAAAGATTTTGATGATGCGCTTTCTTTCAAAAAATTGGAAAATGGTAACTACGAGATAGGTATTCATATCGCTGATGTAAGTCATTATGTGAAACCGGGAACCGTACTCGATGAAGAGGCTTATGAGCGCGCAACCTCCGTTTATTTAGTAGACAGAGTGGTTCCTATGTTACCTGAAGTATTGAGTAACAACGCATGTTCGTTACGACCGCAGGAAGAAAAATATACTTTTTCAGCCATTTTTGAAATAAACCATAAGGCGGAAGTATTAAATAAATGGTTTGGACGTACTGTCATCTATAGCGATGCCCGTTTTGCTTATGAAGAAGCTCAGCAGATTATCGAAACCGGAGAAGGAAAAATACCTTCAAATATTTCCATAAACGGATCTGAATATCAAGTAAAACCAGAAATCACAGCGGCCGTTTTAGAAATGGATCGTCTGGCAAAAATTCTAAGAAAAAATAGAATGCATAACGGCGCTATTTCTTTCGATAAGGTAGAGGTGAAATTCATATTAGACGAAAAGAGCAATCCGGAAGGCGTCTATTTTAAAGAGAGTAAAGACGCGAATAAACTTATAGAAGAGTTTATGTTGTTGGCCAACCGAAGTGTTGCCGAATTTATTGGTAAACAATCGCCTAAGAAAACTTTTGTCTATCGGGTTCATGACGAACCGGATGATGAAAAAATAGCAGCGCTTGAAAACATAATTAAACGATTTGGATATAAGTTAAACACGCTAGACAGAAAAACTACAGCTTCTTCTTTGAATAAATTGTTACAGGATGTTGTGGGTAAAAAGGAACAAAACCTGGTAGATACTCTGGCTATAAGAAGTATGAGCAAGGCAGTATATACTACAAACAATATAGGTCATTACGGATTGGCTTTTGATTACTATACACACTTTACCTCTCCTATCCGGCGCTATCCCGACGTCATGGTACATCGATTACTACAATATTATCTGGATGGTGGAAAGAATGCGCCCGAAGAGAAATATGAAGAATATTGCGGACATTCCAGCGATATGGAACAATTAGCTTCAAGTGCAGAACGCGATAGCATCAAATACATGCAAGTGAAGTATATGATGGACCATAAAGACCAGGAGTTTTTAGGAGTTATTTCCGGCGTCACTGAATGGGGAATTTATGTAGAGATCATTTCTAATAAATGTGAAGGAATGGTAAGACTTCAGGACCTTAGAGATGATCATTATGTTTTTAACAGAGAGGAATTTGCGGTTATAGGAAGTAGATCCCATCAAACCTATCGATTGGGAGATGAAGTTTATGTAAAAGTGAAGAACGCCGATCTAGTGAAAAAACATTTGGATTTTACGATGATTGGCTTAAAAAAATAAGCAAGTTTAAATCGAAGGTGTAACATTTTTTGAATAACGATATCTATAGAAAAAATTAAAATCATGAGATCAATTCTATCTATTGCTTTTTTCTTAATCACCACCCTGCTCTTTTCCCAGAATATCGCTACTAAAGAAGTTGGCGACTTTAGTGAACTGAAGGTCTTTGATCTTATGGAGGTGAATTTAATACAGTCTGATGAGAATAAAGTGGTCATTAAAGGAGATCACTCCCAAGATGTTAAAGTGATCAATGACAATGGAACGTTAAAACTTCGCATGATCTTGGATACTCGTTTTCGTGGCGAAGATACTTACATCGAAGTCTATTTTAAAAGCATTGATGTGATAGACGCAAACGAAGGGGCTATTATAGTGGGTAATTCACTTATTACGCAAGACCAGATTGAACTTAGATCCCAGGAAGGCGGAAAGATAAAGGTGGGATTGGAAGTAGAGCGTGCAGAAATTAAGGCCGTCACGGGCGGAATTGTGGAAGTTTCAGGACTCGCAAAAAGCCAAAGTATAAGCATAAATACAGGTGGGATCTTTGAAGGACGCGATTTCAAAACGCAATCAACCAACATAAAAGTAACGGCTGCAGGAGAGGCAAACTTAAATGCATCTCAACAAGTAGACGTAAGAGTAACTGCAGGAGGAGATGTAAATATTTACGGCAACCCAACGATAGTGAATGAAAAGAGGTTGGCTGGAGGGAGAATCACCAAAATGTAATATTCTTCTCTGCAAATCATAATTTCTTTACAAACCGTGAAACAACCATAAAGTAATTTGTAATTTTAAGGCATGTTTGACGGTTTGTTATATGCTGCCCTCTATGGATTTCTATTGGCTTTTGCAGTAGGCCCCGTCTTTTTTACCCTTATAGAAACGAGTATTACAAAAGGATTTAAGGCCGGTATCTTCTTCGATCTGGGCGCTATGTTCGCCGATATCATTTTTATTTTGATCGCCTATTTTAGTACCAGTAAAATTCTTGATCGCATCAAGGATGAGCCGGGTGTTTTGATCTTCGGAGGGGCCTTATTGATCGCTTATGGCGTTATTTCTTATATCAGAACAGCTAAGTCTTTCATAAAAATTGTCAGGGAACATTATGCGGTTAAAGTAAAAAAGAATTTGGGAGGGCTCTTTTTAAAAGGATTCCTTCTAAACTTTGTGAATTTCGGCGTATTGGCAGGCTGGATAGGAACTATTATTATGGCCAACGCCCTTACCTCTTCCAAGAATGGGGTGTTTTTGTTTCTAACGACCGTATTAGCAACCTTCTTTTTAACCGATTTGATCAAAATTTCCTTAGCTAAAAGACTAAAAAGCAAAATGACGCCACGATTTATCTACAAAACGAAGAAGTGGGTGAGCATTTCCATTATCGTATTTGGGGCAGTTTTATTGATTCAAGGGGTGTTTCCCGGCGAAGTTCAAAAGGGTTTAGACAGAATTCCTAAGGCATCAGAACAAATTGAAAGCATTGCTCCATAAAAAAAGCCTTCACTGCAAGTGAAGGCTTTTGAGGCGTCTAGCGGATTCGAACCGCTGTACGAGCTTTTGCAGAGCTCTGCCTAGCCGCTCGGCCAAGACGCCTTTTACGTGGGCAAATATAAAAAGAATACCTTGAAACAAAAGATTATTCTTTAATGTTTTAGAGAACTTTAGGATCGTTTTAATTTCATCGTAACACTCACTTCGGCCACATCGCCAACTATAGGGGGGTTTATCTTTGAAACCGTGACCTTAACTTTCTTGACCCGCGGAAGCTCATCAAAGATGGTATCAATAATACGTTTTCCAACATGTTCTAAAAGTTTGGAACGAATGGCCATTTGTTGCTTGACGATTTTATTTAAATGAACATAATCCACCGTATCCTTTAAATGGTCGGTGCTAGCAGCCGTTTCTAGATCTGCTTTTACTACCAGATTGACAAGGTAGTCGCTGCCTATTTTTTCTTCTTCGGAAAGACATCCATGATTTGCAAACAACCGAATGTCCTTTAAGCGTATAGTGCTCATTTAAAATCTTTTTGCAAAGATACTTTTTTGTGGGGTTTTGGTATCTTTGCAACCTTAAATAAGCATATGAGCGAGGAAAGAAGTCTCAATTTTATTGAGCATATCATAGAAGATGATCTAAAAGGGGGTTATTCCAAAGGAGATTTATGCTTTCGATTCCCTCCTGAACCCAATGGCTACCTGCATATAGGCCATGCGTCTGCTATTTGTCTGAACTTTGGTCTGGGTTTAAAGTACAACGCGCCGGTAAACCTTCGGTTTGACGATACAAATCCTGTGAAAGAGGAACAAGAGTTCGTCGATGCTATCAAACGCGATATTTCCTGGCTTGGATTCGAGTGGGCTAACGAGTGCTATGCTTCAGATTATTTTCAACAGCTCTATGATTGGGCCGTTCTTTTTATAAAGAATGGGAAGGCGTACGTGGATTCACAAACTTCAGAACAAATTGCAGCACAAAAAGGAACACCAACTACCGCGGGAAGTGAAAGCCCATTTCGAAATCGTTCAGTAGAGGAGAATTTATCCCTCTTTGAAAAAATGAAGAACGGGGAGGTTCCTGAAGGCGCGCATGTACTGAGAGCTAAAATTGATATGGCCTCTCAAAATATGTTGATGAGGGATCCGGTAATGTACCGGGTTTTGCATAAGGATCACCACAGAACTGCCGGTGACTGGAGTATTTATCCCATGTACGACTGGGCACATGGAGAGAGTGATTATATAGAACAGGTGTCTCATTCTTTCTGTACACTGGAGTTCTTACCTCACAGGGAGCTCTACGATTGGTTCCTGGATCAGGTTTATGAAGCAGATAAGTTGCGTCCAAAGCAGCGCGAATTTGCAAGAAGGAACCTGAGCCATACCGTAGTGAGTAAGCGTAAATTGATGAAACTGGTTCAAGATAAAGTGGTAACCGGCTGGGACGACCCAAGAATGCCAACTATTTCAGGTTTGCGCAGAAGAGGTTATACGCCCGATTCTATTCGAAATTTTGCCGATAGTATTGGTGTCGGAAAAAGAGAAAATTTAATTGATGTATCCCATTTGGAGTTCTGTGTCCGAGAAGACTTGAACAAAAAGGCCCCGCGAGTTATGGCGGTTTTGGACCCCGTAAAACTTGTTATCACAAATTATCCTGAAGGAACAACAGAATGGCTGGAAGCAGAAAACAATCCTGAAGATGACACAGCCGGTTTTCGCGAAGTCCCGTTTTCCGGAGAATTATACATTGAGCGGGAAGATTTCAAGGAAGAAGCTAATTCCAAATTTTTCAGACTTACTTTAGGAAAGGAAGTTCGATTGAAGAATGCCTATATTATCAAAGGCGAAAGTGTATTGAAGGATGATCAGGGGAATATCCTCGAAATACATTGTTCTTATGATCCGGAAAGTAAAAGCGGTAGTGGAACTGAGGCGTCCCTGCGCAAAGTGAAGGGAACCTTGCATTGGGTTAGTATCAATGAAGCGCTTTCGGTTGAAGTGCGGATGTATGATCGATTGTTTATGGATGAGTCTCCGGATACTCATAAGGATAAAGACTTTATGGAGTTCATCAATCCAAATTCGTTGGAAGTGATTACTGCTTATGCCGAGCCAAGTCTAGCTGATTCAAAAGAAGGGGAGCAAGTACAATTTCAACGACTGGGCTATTTTGTGGTGGATCCTGATAGCACAGAATCTAAAAAAGTGTTTAATCGCACCGTGCCTCTTAGAGACTCTTGGGCGAAATTATCAGAATAATAAAAGGCGCTTTAAGCGCCTTTTATTATTAATAAACAATGTCTTCGTCTGAAGGCGGCGGAGTTCGTTTTTTCTTTTCCTTACTCAGTCCGGTAGCAAGATTTTGCTTTTTCATTTCTTCCCCTATTTGGTTACTCGCTACAAAAGAAGCAATCATGTTGTTTAACATATCACTTCCTGCCTGAGGAGAATTGGGAAGTAAAATAAGGTTGGTATTGGTAGCTTCCCCAATAGATTGCAAAGTGTCGTAATGTTGCGTCACTACAATCAGAGCAGAAGCTTCTTGTGAGTTGATTCCAACGTTGTTCAATACCTCCACGGACTCTTCGAGCCCTCTGGCAATTTCCCTTCTTTGATCTGCGATCCCCTGCCCTTGAAGTCGTTTGCTTTCCGCCTCCGCCCTGGCTTTAGCCACAATTTTTATGCGCTCTGCTTCCGCTTCATATTCCGCCGCGACTTTTTCTCGCTCCGCTGCGTTGATACGGTTCATGGCCGCTTTTACCTGAACATCCGGATCGATATCCGTGACCAACGTTTTAATTATGTCATAACCATAATCCGACATCGCTTCGTTTAATTCGGCTTTCACGGCGATAGCAATATCATCTTTTCGCTCAAAGACATCATCCAGTTTCATTTTTGGCACTTCAGCCCTCACCACATCAAATACATATGAAGTGATCTGATCGTGAGGACTTTCCAGTTTATAAAAAGCATCATACACCTTAGCTTTAATCACTTGAAACTGCACGGATATTTTTAATTTTACGAATACATCATCTTTGGTTTTGGTTTCTACCAAGACATCTAACTGTTGGATTTTAAGATTGATACGGCCAACAATTCGATCAAATACAGGAATTTTGAACTGCAATCCCGAACTTCTTATACTTTGGAACTTTCCAAATCGTTCTATGATAGCTGCTGTTTGTTGTTTTACAGTAAAAATAAACATCAGTAAAATAAAAAACGAAAAAATTAAAATTGGTAATACTAATAATCCGCCCATAGCTATGTTTTTATGAAATTTACCCTTGAAGATACAAAATTAAACCTACTTTTAACCCTTAAATGTATTGCCTAATGAGTCTTAAAACCCTTCTTTTTGTTACGCTTTTTTTTAGCACCACCGTTATCGTCCACTCTCAAAGATCACGAAAGGAATATTCTTTTGTTGGAATTAATGCTTCCTTTACTTTATTCGACATCAATACTGATCATTTCAAGACGGAACAGGGAACGGGATTTGGGGCAGGTTTTGTCACTCGCGGTGACTGGTATAATAGTTTTGCCATGGAATACGGGGTGAGTTTTTTTCAACACAAAGTGGGAATCTTAGGCCGTGATTTATCTGACCCTTTGAATAATGTTGGCGAACAATATATCGATTTTACAGTGCCCAATGTTCAAGTGAAGTTGCAACTGATTTACTATCTGATTCGTCATCGACTTTCGCTGGAAATAGCCCCAATCCTTAGTGTGAATGGCAAACTAAAACCAAAAAGCGAATCTTATAATGATTATATTATAGATGGATATGATGCAGTTAAGGTAACGGATATATCCAATGTTTCTACTGTGAATTTTCTCACTGCTGCCGGAATTACAGCCGGAATAGATAATTTTCGCGCCAATGTACAATACCAGTATGGAGTGACTAATTTTTTCAACGGACTGAATGATGAAGAGTCTTTGACAGCCGAAAAACCCGAGGGAGGATTCAAAGGCCACACCTCAACCATTCTTTTGGGGCTGTATATATTTTTCTAATTCATGGCGGAAATAGCAAAATCTATACGTTGAATGGAATCTTTTTTTCCGATCACAGAAAGAATATCAAAGACATCAGGCCCTTTCATTTCACCCACTAAAGCCAATCGAAGCGGCATCATTACTTTTCCAAAGCCAATTCCTTGAGCAGTGATCCATCCTTTAATGGATTCAGAAAGTGAATCGACGTTAAAATCTTCTATAGACTTTAGGATGGTTACCACCTCTTTAAGGAGAATAGGAGTATCATCCTTAAAGGCCTTTTGCGCGCTTTTTTCGTCAAAATTCGTTGGAGCCATAAAAAAGAAGCTTGATTGTTCCCAGAGGTCCTCAATAAAAGTGGCTCTTTCCTTCACTAAAGAAATTACTTTCAGGACATCTATATCCGTAACAATCTTTTTTGAGTGTAATAAATTTTGAAAAGGCACAACCAAATCTCTATCACTTACTTCCTGCAAATAATGATGTTGGAACCATTTTGTTTTTTCCGGGTCAAATTTAGCGCCGGACTTATGAACACGCTCAAGACTAAATAATTGCGTAAGTTCATCCAGACTAAACAATTCTTGTTCGGTTCCAGGATTCCACCCTAACAAAGCAAGCATATTGATAACAGCATTTGGAAAATATCCTTCCTCTCTGTAACCCATATAATTTTCTGTAGCGGTCTTCCATTGCAGGGGATAGACCGGATAACCACCCGCCTCAGCGTCACGCTTGCTAAGCTTTCCTTTTCCGACAGGTTTCATGATCAATGGCAAGTGAGCAAATTGCGGAGCTTGCCAACCCAATGCGTCATAAAGCATTTGATGTAAAGCAAGAGAAGGTAGCCATTCTTCTCCGCGAATTACATGGGTCACTCGCATTAAATGGTCATCGACAATATTAGCTAAATGATAAGTGGGCATTCCGTCACTTTTGAACAGCACCTTATCGTCTAAAGTGTTGGTATCAATTTGTAAGTTGCCCCGAATGATATCGTTTAACTCCAATGTCATATTTGCGGGAGACTTAAACCGAATTACGAATTCTTGCCCTTCAGCGATCATTTTTTCGACTGTTTCGGAAGAGAGTGCAATGGCATTTTTTAATCGTCCTCTATTGCTATGATTATAAATAAAGGTCTCACCAATGGATTCAGCCAATTTTCGAGCTTCTTGTAATTCTTCCGCAGTGTCAAAAGCATAATAGGCTTTTCCTTCCGCAATAAGTCGATCGGCATAGGCCCGATATAATTCTTTTCGTTCACTTTGGCGATATGGACCGCAATCGCGCTCTTTTCCGGGACCTTCATCAAATGGGATGTTTAGCCAATCCAACGCTTCAATGATATACTTTTCAGCACCTTCTACATAACGGGTTTGGTCCGTATCTTCAATACGAAGTATAAAATCACCTTGATGTTTTTTGGCAAAAAGGTAATTGAATAAGGCTGTACGAACCCCTCCAATATGTAAAGGACCTGTGGGGCTGGGTGCAAATCGAACACGGACTCGCTGTGACATAAATCGGGGTTTATAAAACTGCGGCAAAGATACAATACTACGGCCTCATTTCCGAAGGAATCCTTGAGTTCATCAAAGAGAACCAAAGAGAAGGAATTAAACTAAGCACCATGGAGGTAGGATAACCGTAGGGCATTTGTGGGCTTATTTCGTGATATTCTAATAGTTGATACTTTTTGTGCGCCCGATGATGATGATCACTATGGCGAGTTAGTTCGTAGAGCATCATTCGCCCCAATACATGGTTACTGTTCCAGGAATGTACTTCCCTAACTCTTTCATAACGATGCTCGGATAAGTTGCGCCGACTTAAACCATAATGTTCAATGTAGTTGATGGTTTCTAGTAGCAAAATACCGGTGAACGCAAGGCATATGGCTATAAATAGGGCAAATGTGCCAAGATAAAATGCGATCATAAAAACATAAGAAGCTTGGAACAGCGTAAACCAAAACATGTCGTTTTTACGGCTAAAAAAAGAGCTTCCGTTTCGTCTTAAAAGGTCCATTTGGATGCGCCAGGCACTAAAATATTGTCCTAAGATGGAGGTAAGCCAAAACGAATAAACAGATTGATTATATTTTGCACTGGCGGGGTCTATTTTGGTGGCGGCGTGTAAATGATGCCCAAAGTTATGCTCGATATAGAAATGCATGTAAAGTGCTGGAAGAAGCAAAATTTTACCAAGGAATCGTTCCCATGCTTTTTTTCTGTGACCCAATTCATGTGCAACGTTAATACCATTCGAACCCATGGTGATACCCACTGAAAATGTGAGTCCGATAATCTCCGGGGTAGAAAAATCCATTTTGGTAAGGCTCCAGAGATAATACCCCGCGATTCCAAAGACCAAAGGAAGATTTAGGTAAAGTAGGAGGTCAAAATAAGGATTCGATTTTTTTGAGGAAGCTTCAGCGGAAGTTAGATTTTGCTCATCTTGAGGCAGTAATGTTTCGGCTAATGGGACAAGTATAAAGGCAAAAATAGGGGTAAAAAACGACCAGTATCCTTGCAAGGATAATCCAATAATCGCACTGGCCGGAATAGCATAAGCCACCAAATATTTTAAATCTTTCATAATTTTAGTAATAGGAACAATTTTTGCTTTATTTTAGTCAACAATGCCTAAAAACAGTAATAAAGTTAAGAGTGAGCCACTTTAGTCTTATCCAGCAAAAGCTGGAACAATTTATAAAAAAATACTACACAAACGAGTTGATCAAGGGAGCGATTCTTTTCTTCTCAATTGGCCTACTCTATTTTATCATCACGCTCTTAGTAGAATATTTTTTATGGTTAGAGCCCGTAGGTAGAGCTATTTTATTTTGGACCTTTGTTTTGGTGGAAATTGCCTTGTTTGCAAGGTTCATCGCTTTTCCTTTGGCAAAATTGTTTAGACTTCAAAAGGGAATTAGTTTTGAAGAGGCTTCCAAAATCATCGGCAATCATTTTCCGCAGGTGAACGATAAATTGTTGAATGTGATTCAACTCAATCAAAATCAGAGGGAATCCGAGCTCCTAGTCGCCAGTATAGATCAAAAGTCTAAAGAATTACATCCGGTGCCTTTCAAAGGCGCCATTCGTTTCAGAAAGAATATAAGATATTTGAAATATGCGGCGATACCCGTGGTTATAATAACTTTAATCACACTTTTTTGGGACGCCAATTTGTTCACAGACAGCTACAAACGGGTTATTAATTACGATACAGCTTATGAACCACCCGCGCCATTTCAATTTGTGGTTTTAAATGATTCGTTGAACGCTCTGGAGAACCGAAATTTTACTTTGCGAGTAAAGGCAGATGGCGATGTAATGCCGGAGAACGCAACAGTAAGCTTCAACAATGAAATCTATTACATGGAGCAGGTTAGTCCGGGCCGATTTGAGTATGTTTTTACTCAACCTTCGGAAAACATAAATTTTCGAATTGCTTCCAACAAAGTTGTTTCAAGGGCTTACGAATTGCAGATCGTTAAAACACCCACCTTGTTGGGTTTTGAAATGGAATTGAATTATCCCGGATACACTGGAAAATTGGACGAAATTTTAAAAGGAGCCGGCAGCGGTTCTATTCCGGAAGGGACTATAGTTACTTGGAAAGTGGATACGAAGAACACTGAGGAAGTACATTTAAAAACGTTGGATTCAATCTATCAGTTTAATCCCAAAAATAAGATCTTTAGTTTAGAAAAGGCCCTCTACCAAAAACTAGATTATTCGATTACCACATCTAACCGAAATCTCCAAGATTTTGAAAACTTGTCGTTCCGTTTGGATGTCATCAAGGATGGTTTTCCCGAGATATCAGTGGTATCAAAGCAAGACTCTTCCGATGTTCAAACCCATTTCTATTTGGGTCAGGTATCAGACGATTATGGATTAACTAAATTGAGACTGGTGTATTATCCCATGGGAGCGGAAGCACTGAAAAAGGAAGCTTTATTGCCAATTAATTCGTCTAATTTTGATCAGTTTGCTTATGTTTTTCCGGGGAATTTACCATTGGAAGAAGGCATTTCCTATGAATATTATTTCGAAGTGTTTGACAATGATGCCATTCACCGGTTTAAGTCTACAAAATCGGGGTATTATACTTTTCGAAAATTAACAAAGGAAGAACTTGAGAATCTTCAACTGGAACAGCAACAACAGAATGTTGAAGACCTTTCAAAGCGTTTAAGTGAAATAAAAGAGCAGGACAAGCGATTAGAGGAGATCACCAAAACACAGAAGGAAAAGGAAGAACTTAATTGGAATGATAAAAAGAAACTTGAAAATTTCCTTCAGAGGCAAAAACAACAAGAGGAAATGATGAAGAATTTTTCCAAAGAGATGAAGGAAAATCTTGAGCAATTTCAACCGGAAAAAAATGCAGAAGATCCTTTTAAGGAACAGTTGGAAAATAGGTTGGAAGAGAACGAAAAGATGCTAGAGGAGAACGAAAAGTTATTGGAAGAACTCGAACGCCTTCAAGATAAAATCGACAAAGAAGAACTCTCCGATAAATTGGAAAAACTCGCTAAACAGAACAAAAATCAGGAAAAGAATCTCGAACAACTTGTTGAGTTGACCAAGCGGTATTATGTGGCAAAGAAGGCAGAAAAGCTGGCGGAGGAGTTATTCAAATTAGGAGAAGAACAGGAAAAGCTTTCAGAACAACCCAAAGAGGAGAACACCAAAGAAAAACAAGAAGAGCTGAATGATAAATTTCAAGAATTTAAGAAAGAAATGGAGGATCTTCAGAAGGAGAACGACGGACTAAAAGAACCGATGGATATTCCTAAAGACACAAATGGAGAAAAAGAGGTCGATAAGGAACAACAGGAGGCTACGGATAAATTAGAAAAGGAAAATCAAAAAGGGGCTGTAGAAAATCAAAAAAAGGCAGGGCAAAAAATGAAAAAGATGAGCCAACAGATGGAGTCTAGCGCTATGTCCGGGCAGATGGAATCCATTGATGAGGATGTAGATATGTTACGACAGATTTTGGACAATTTGGTCGTATTTTCATTTAATCAGGAAGATTTGATGATGGCCTTTAAGGAAATAGATTATGGAAGCGCGGCGTTCGGGAAGAAATTGAATATTCAGAACGACTTAAAATTGAATTTCCAGCATATAGATGATAGCTTATTTGCTTTGTCATTGCGGCAACCACTTATTGGCAATACCATTAATGAGGCTTTAACTAACGTCACTTTTAATATTGATAAGTCGTTGGAACGATTGGCGGAAAATGACATACGGTCAGGTTTAGGGAGCCAACAATACACCATTACAGGTGCAAACGAATTGGCCAACTTGTTGGGCGAATTACTGGGGAATATGCAAGCTATGGCATCGAACATGAAAGGCTCCGGTAAAGGGAAGGGCCAAGGTCAGGGTCAAGGTGAAGGCTTTCAATTACCCGATATAATAAAGCAGCAAAAAAGTTTATCCGGACAAATGGAAAAGGGAATGGGAGAGGGAAAAGAAAGCGAGGAGGGTGAAAGCGGTGAACAAGGGAAGGGACAAAAAGGCAAGCAAGGTGAACAAAATGGAGAAGGACAGGGTCAAAACGGCGAGGGCCAGGGTGGCGACGGACAAGGGGGGCGAGGTAATAAGGGGAATAAGGACGCTAAAGATGGAAAATCGGGCACAGATTATAATGAAATGATGAATGGAGAGATTTTCGAAATATATAAGCAGCAACAAGACCTTAGGAATCAGTTGCAGGAACGCCTTAGTAAAGAAGGGCTTAAAGGTCAGGGTGGAAAGATCATCAAAGAAATGGAAGGAATAGAGCAAATGTTGCTCGAAAAGGGATTCAACAACGAAACCCTTAATCGGATGTTGGATTTACAATATGAACTGCTAAAATTAGATGAAGCAGATTTTGAACAGGGAAAGGAAAAGCGCCGGGAATCAATTTCTAACCGCCGCGATTATGAAAACACAGAACGATTGGATCCGGAAGATTTTAAGAAGTATTTCAACCAAGAGGAAATATTGAATAGGGAGGCGTTACCTTTACAGCTAAATTATAAAAAGGAAGTACAACGATATTTCAACAAAATTAATGATTGATTTTTTTTCTGAAAACGATTTTGAATTGGCCAACGCTGAACAATTGGTAATGTGGCTCAAAGGAGTAATTGCGGAGGAGGGTAGCGAAGAAGGGGATATTAGTTTTGTATTTTGCGATGATCAATATTTACTAGCCTTAAATATTGAATTTTTAAAACACGATACCTTAACAGACATTATTACATTTGACAATTCTCTTGGGAGGCAACTTCATGGTGAAATATATATATCCACGGAAAGAGTAACGGAAAATGCACAGATCTTTGATGTAAGTTTCTCTGAAGAACTAAGCCGAGTATTGGTCCACGGAGTTCTTCACCTCTGTGGCTACAAAGACAAGTCAGATGAGGAAGAACAGGAAATGCGACACAAAGAAAACTACTATTTAAAGAAATATGCAACGTTATCTAGCTGATAATCAGCAGTATAAATACATATATTTCTGAATCACAGGACTTTACAGTATATTTGCCGCCATTAATAATTTAAATGTTCCACGTGGAACACCGGAATAATGTTTGCTAAAGAATATGATGTTATAGTAGTTGGAGGGGGGCATGCGGGTTCAGAAGCCGCTGCTGCCGCTGCGAATATGGGCGCCAGTACTTTGTTGGTGACAATGAACCTGCAAAACATTGCTCAAATGTCTTGTAATCCTGCTATGGGAGGAATAGCCAAGGGACAGATCGTTAGAGAAATTGATGCGCTGGGAGGTTATAGCGGAATTGTATCTGATAAAACCGCAATCCAATTTAAGATGTTAAATCAATCGAAGGGTCCTGCCATGTGGAGTCCACGTGTTCAAAGTGACCGAATGCGATTTGCAGAAACTTGGCGATGGATGCTGGAGAATACTCCAAATCTTGATTTCTATCAAGAAATGATTTCCGGGGTATTGGTTGAGGGAGAACGAATTGTTGGGGTTAAAACATCTTTAGGTCTCACCATAAATGCGAAGACAGTTGTTTTAACCAATGGAACTTTTTTAAATGGTTTGATTCATATAGGTGAAAAGCAATTTGGAGGTGGAAGAGCGGGTGAAAAGGCGGCAACGGGCATTACAGAAGATCTTTTGGCATATGGTTTTGATGCCGGAAGAATGAAAACGGGTACGCCACCAAGGGTGGATGGAAGATCGTTAGATTTTTCAAAAATGATCATTCAGCCCGGGGACGATAACCCACAAAAGTTTTCCTTTTCAGACGAAACACAACCCTTAAAAGAACAACGCGCTTGTCATATGACATACACAAGCGCTGCAGTACATGATCTATTAAGGGAAGGTTTTGATCGCTCTCCAATGTTTAATGGATCAATAAAGAGTTTAGGTCCGCGCTATTGCCCTTCTATCGAAGATAAGATCAATCGTTTTGCTGATAAGGATCGTCACCAATTATTTGTGGAGCCGGAAGGATGGGATACGGTTGAATATTATATCAATGGTTTTTCTACATCATTACCTGAAGATGTTCAATATAAAGCTCTTAAAGAATGCGCAGGGTTTGAACATGTAAAGTTCTTTAGGCCCGGCTATGCCATAGAATATGATTATTTTCCGCCTACCCAGTTAAAGCATACCTTAGAAACAAAAATTGTTTCGGGTCTTTACTTTGCCGGTCAGATCAATGGTACCACAGGATATGAAGAAGCCGGCTCTCAAGGGCTTATGGCCGGAATCAATGCGGCTTTAAAAGTTCAAGAAAAGGAGCCCTTTATTTTAAAAAGGGATGAAGCTTATATTGGTGTATTGATAGACGATTTGATCACAAAAGGAACTAAAGAACCCTATCGAATGTTTACTTCAAGGGCGGAATATAGAACACTGTTAAGGCAGGATAATGCAGATTTTCGACTGACTCCGGTTTCTTTTGAAATGGGATTGGCATCGGAAAAAAGAATGCGAAAGATGGAGGAAAAATATGCGAAGAGTGATGCATTTATTCAATTTTTTAAAGAAACTAGCGTAGTGCCTGAAGTAATCAATCCCATATTGACATCTAGAGATTCTGCAACAGTAAAACAAAGTGATAAAATGTTTAAGGTTTTCTCTCGCCCGAACATCTCTATGGAGGATATGCGATTAATTCCTGAAGTTGAAGCGTATGTTCAGGCCGGCGATTTGGACCATGACGTTTTAGAGCAAACCGAAATACAAATCAAGTATGCAGGCTATATAGAAAAGGAAAAGAACAATGCGGATAAATTAAACAGGTTGGAGGGGATTAAGATCCCGGAGCAGTTTGATTATAGTCGCCTGAAATCGTTGTCCTTTGAAGCGGTAGAAAAACTCACCATGATAAAACCTACTACTGTTTCCCAAGCATCTCGGATCAGCGGTGTTTCTCCCAATGATATTTCGGTTTTGTTAGTCTATATGGGAAGGTAATAACAATTGTTCCACGTGAAACATGAAAGTCCTTTGAAAGCACTAAAACAGGAAATATATCTGTCTGTCAAAGATTATTTAGTCAGTGGAGAGCGATTTTCCCTGCTTAAGAATGATGCCTTGGGAATATTGGAAACACATCCCCAACCAACTCCTGATACCATCCATAAATACTACAAAAGCGAGGCATATATTTCGCATACCGACTCTAAAAAGGGACTTCTCGATTTTTTATACCAAACGATTAAGCGCTATTCTTTGGGAAAAAAAGTAGCTCTTATAGAACAAATGCATGGAAGCCAAGGAAGTATACTTGATATAGGAGCAGGAACAGGAGAATTTTTAATGACCGCCGCTAAAAGAGGCTGGGATATAAGGGGTGTGGAAATTAATATTGACGCAAGGAGATTGGCAAAAGAAAAGAACATTCTTCTGTATGATTCGATGGCGGCAGTAAAAGAAAAACAATTCGACGTGGTAACACTTTGGCACGTCTTGGAACACTTACACGATTTACCTGGAAGTATTACTCAAATCACAAAATTTGTAAAACCCGGGGGGACTTTAGTGGTTGCTGTTCCAAATTACAATTCTTATGATGCCGATTATTATGGTTCCTTTTGGGCCGCCTATGATGTCCCAAGGCACCTTTGGCATTTCTCACAAGTTGCTATGCAAAAATTATTTGCTCCGGAACTTTCTTTGAAAAAAATAAAGCCACTCATTTTCGACGCTTTTTACGTTAGTCTTCTCTCAGAAAAATATGCGACCGGAAAAAAGTTTTCTTTAAAGGCTTTTTGGATAGGCTTGAGGTCTAATCTCAAAGCGAGACGGACCACGGAGTATTCTTCGTTGATTTATGTCTACCACAGGCCAAAAAAGCCGTAATAGCCGCCCTAAAGACGAAAATTGGCGTAAGCCTACATTCTTAGGCCGAGAAAAAGAAAATCTCGCTAATGGCTTTATTTTGGGCGATAAGGTATAACATTGATTTATGGCGCTGCGTAAAATGAATAAATTATACTTATGCAAGCTCTTTCTTGTGGATGAGCCGTGTTAATTGAATAGATAGATCTGTAAAAATTATTTTGGCATTGCCATTTCGCTCAATGTGATAAGAAGCATCTTCCAAGGCGCCGACAATTTCAAAAATGTTATTTTGATGAACAAAAGGGGCAAATTTATCAATGGTAAATTTAGGATCCCTCGTTTCTATATATACAAGGGCATCTGCCTTATAATTTTTTAGAAGCGCCTGGCGAAACAATTCAACGCAATAATGCAGAAAGTTCTTTTGTGTCTCTCGACCTTTTCCGGACATTAAGTCACTCCATTGCAATAACTCCTGTATCGCCTTTTTATTCCCTTTCGCTTTAAAGGCAGTTCTTACCCATTGAATGAACCATTCCTCAAAGATCACATCTTCGCTGCTGTTCGCAATAATTTGTAATGCTTTATTAAAATCACCATGAGATTGTCTGCTTACTTTAATCGCGTCACTTTGGGATAACCCTGATGTTTCGACCAAAGCTTTGGCAATAGCAGATTCCGGCAGCAGAGGGATTTGAAGCTTTTGGCATCGGGAGTGAATCGTATTAATGATCTGCTCTTCATTCTCCGTCAACAAAAGGAGTACGGTTTTTTCAGGTGGTTCCTCCACCAACTTTAAAATTTTATTGGCACATTCAGTGTTCATTTTATCAGCCATCCATATAATGATCACCTTATATCCTCCTTCGTAAGCCTTTAATGATAATTTTTTTGAAATTTCTTCAGCTTCTTTCACACTGATGTTTCCCTGCTTATTCTCTATTCCTAAATGCTGAAACCATTGAAAAAGAGAGGCATAAGGGTCATTGATCACAAAATTTCTCCATTCTTCCGAAAAAGAGTCGGATACCGCTGCTTTTTTTACCGTTTCATTACTATTGACTGGATATACGAAATGTAAATCAGGATGACTTAAATGTGAAACTTGTTTACGACATCGGATATAGGACTCACTGCCTTTATCATGGGAAGTGCATAACAATTCTTTAGCGTAGGCGATGGCAAGAGGCAATAATCCGGACCCGCTTTGTCCTACAAATAATTGGGCATGGGCGATTCTTCCATTCAAAATGGTGGTCGTTAAATGGGTTTTGATGTGCTCGAGTCCGATGATCTCAGAAAAATCCATGAGCAAATCTACACTTTTTTCTGCAGCCCTACATTTTATAAAAAGCTATATTTGTTTCAGAAAATTGAACAAATGAAAACCATAAAAGACTTTAATTTCAAGAACAAAAAAGCGCTTATCAGAGTTGACTTTAATGTTCCCTTGAACGAAAAATTGGAAGTAACAGACGCTACTCGTATTGAAGCGGCAAAACCCACTATCATTAAAATATTGGAAGATGGTGGAAGCTGTATACTTATGTCGCATTTGGGCAGACCTAAGAACAGGGAAAATGAATTCTCTCTCAAACATATTGTTGAAACGGCTTCGGAGATTCTTGGTGTGAAAGTGAAATTTGTGTCGGATTGTATAGGTGATGAAGTAACAAGAGCTGTTTCGGAATTAAAACCCGGTGAAATCCTTTTACTCGAAAATTTAAGGTATCATGGGGAAGAAGAAAAAGGAGATCTCGCGTTTTCAGAAAAACTCGCCAAACTGGGAGATATATACGTCAATGATGCCTTTGGAACGGCCCACCGAGCACACGCCTCAACAACCATCGTTGCGAAGTTTTTTCCGGAGCACAAATGTTTTGGGTATTTGCTGGCGTCGGAGATCGAAAACGTAAATAAAGTACTCCGTGATAGTGAAGCCCCGGTTACTGCAATAATCGGCGGCGCAAAAGTATCCTCGAAAATTACCATTATAGAAAACATATTAGACAAAGTAGATCACTTGATCATCGGAGGAGGTATGGCTTTTACCTTTGTGAAAGCACAAGGGGGAAGCATAGGTAATTCGCTCGTGGAAGATGATAAACAACCACTTGCCTTGGAGATATTGACAAAGGCGAAGCAAAAGAATGTTCAGGTACATTTACCTATAGACAGCACCATTGCGGATGCATTCTCCAATGAAGCCAACATCGAAATGTGTGATATATATTCCATTCCCGACGGTTGGATGGGCCTCGATGCAGGACCGAGAACACAGGAATTGTTTTCCGATGTGATCAAAAAATCAAAGACCATTCTTTTTAACGGCCCCGTAGGTGTCTTCGAAATACCCAATTTCGCGATAGGAACTATTGCAGTCTGTCAAGCTATTGCCGAAGCAACGGCAAACGGTGCCTTTTCTCTTGTGGGAGGAGGGGACAGTGTTGCTGCCGTTATGCAATTTCACTACGGTGATAAGGTAAGCTATGTGTCCACCGGAGGGGGGGCGATGTTAGAAATGTTGGAAGGGAAAACCCTCCCCGGGATTGCAGCCATTATGGAATAACTTGTTAAAAACTTGCTGAATTCCAGCATTTTTCTATTTTTATCAAAATTTAAAACCTACTCATGCGTTACAAACCTATGCTTAAAAAGGTATTGTATGTAATCACCCTGTTTATTTGCGGAACCGTTTTTTCGCAACAGGGGACTCATGATGTAACTTCAAAAGATTCCATACCCAAAAAGCTTCCAACCAAAACTAAGCACGTTGTGGATTCTGTGGCTGTCACTTCCATAACGAACGACATCCCGACAACGGTAGTTTCCATAAGGGAGAAAGATACCACTGTCTATGATTTACAAGATATTCGATTGGCTCGAAAGATCGACTCGGTATGGCTTAGTGAATTGTATAAGAACGATCTGTTCGAAGAACTATATGGATCCATTTCTGAAATTGACTCGACCATACAGGATGAAACGGAAGTAGACTACCCGGAACTCCCCACAGAACTCCTTAAGGAGCGATTGGAAGCACTTAATGCAAGAACTCCCTTTAACGTAGAGTACAATACTTCTTTAGAGCAAGTTATTAAGAGTTATCTGAAAAATAGGCGCAAAGCAATCACTAAACTAATGGCCTTAAGTGATTACTATTTTCCAATGTTTGAGGAGGAATTGGACAGACAAGGCCTTCCCTTGGAAATGAAATACCTTGCCATTGTGGAATCCGCCCTAAATCCGACGGCAACCTCTCGTGTGGGGGCCAAGGGATTATGGCAATTTATGTTTCAAACAGGAAAATTATTTGGATTAGAAGTGAGTAGCTACGTAGATGAGCGTTGTGACCCCATTATGGCCACAGAAGCCGCTGCCAGGTATTTGAAAAAACTATACGATAGTCTGGGGGACTGGGATTTAGCATTGGCAGCTTACAATAGTGGTCCGGGAAATGTTTCAAAGGCGATCCGTCGCTCGGGAGGAAAAACCAATTATTGGAATATCCGTAATTATTTACCCAGAGAAACCGCCGGTTATGTTCCTGCGTTTTTGGCGACCATGTACATTTTTGAATACGCAGAAGAACACGGTTTTATAAAGCAGGGCCCCCAATTCCCTTACATAGCGACCGATACGATCAAGGTTAAAAAGATGATCACCCTTAAGCAGGTCGCCGAATTGACCAACCTGGATCTCGCAGAAGTAAAATTCTTAAATCCATCCTATAAATTGGATATAATTCCGGTGGTGAAAGATGAAAATTATGTGCTGCGATTACCTGTGGACGCCATTGGTAAGTTTGTAAATAATGAAGAAGCCATTTACAATTTAGCCCAAGCGGAACTTAATGAACGAGAAAAGCCCTTGCCTGAACTTTCTGAACAGAGTGATAGAATAAGATATCGCGTTAGAGCGGGAGATTATTTAGGCAAAATTGCTACGCAACATGGAGTGTCGATTAATGATATTAAACGTTGGAACAGTCTCAGAAGTAATCACATACAAATTGGTCAGCGTCTTACCATTTATCCAAAAAATTCAGTTCGCTCGAATTCCACAGCGTCTAAAAAAGACATAGCACAAAACGATACTCCTCAAACTTATACGGTGAAACGCGGAGACACATTGTGGAGTATTTCTCAAAAATTTCCGAACGTTTCTATGGAGGATTTGAAAAAGTGGAACGATATTAGCGGTACAAATCTTAGACCTGGAATGACGCTGAAAATTTCGAAGGGCTAAATTTCCTTAAAATGGATTCTGTTCATTTCATGTGAACATTTCTCTGAGAAAGGAAAAGTGCTGTTTTCCCGAATTTTACCAGCCAAATGAAGGGTAAATGGTTTCACATGAATCAAATATAATTTTGAGATGAAAATAGCTTTATACTCGCTTTTGTTTTGTAGCATCTTCTTTTTTTCGTGCAATTCATCTACGGAAAAAAGGGACACCTCTTATCTAACCGAATCGGTTGGTGCCATCAACGGACTTCAAGTGGTAATTTCTAATGAATTGTGGAATGGCGCTGTTGGTGAAAAAATAAGGGAATACTTTGCCGCACCTACCGATGGGCTTCCACAACAGGAACCTATATTCTCCATCAACCAAATTCAACCGGAAAATTTTACGGACTTTGCTCGAACCTATCGAACCTTTCTTCAAGTGACCATAGCAGATAAGGACACGTTGATATTAAAGGAGAATTCATATGCAAAACCTCAAATAGCAGCCTTTATAACGGGATCGGGGGAAGCACAAATTAATGCACTGTTGGAACAACATTATCTTCAGATCATTCAAACTTTTAAGACCTACGAAATAAAAGAGCGTCAACGCAGAACAAATATTTCACTTCTTTCTGTAGATTCGTTACATGAACGTTTTGGACTGAACCTTAAAATTCCTTCTGCCTATAGAGTAGCATCTGCTTGTGATGATTTTTATTGGCTCAGAAAAGATTTAAAATCGAACGGAAGTACTAACCTGTTGATTTATGAAGTACCCTTAAATATTATCGGTCAAGATTCAACATTGGTTAGTGATATTATACGAATGAGAGATACCATTGGTTCTAGTTATCTGCCGGTAGAGGATGACGCCCTTTTTATTACAGAGGAGGCCTATGCGCCTTATCTTTTTACTACAGATATAGACGGAAAATTTACTTATGAAACGAAAGGAACATGGGAATTAAAAGATGCCTATATGGCGGGTCCTTTTGTTAATTATGCCATTAGAGATGAAAGGAACCAAAGATACTTGATCATAGAAGGATTCACCTATGCGCCTTCCATGGAGAAAAGAGACCTACAATTTGAATTGGAATCCATTATTCGATCAGCAAAAATAAATTGATGACAAAGCATCAATAAAAAACCCGAAACAAGTATGCTTCGGGTTTTTTATTTGGACGGAATCCGCTATTTTTTGTCTTCGATAGAATCGTTTTTATCTTCTTTGGAAGCATCTTTGAATTCTTTAATGCCACTTCCTAATCCACGCATCAATTCGGGTATCTTTTTCCCGCCAAAGAGTAATAATACAACAATCACAATGAGTACAATTTGCCAAGGGCCAATAGCTAGGGGTAAAAAAAGTGCTTCCATTTTTTAAAAATTTATAACACAAATGTAACAAGAAATACTAACATATAGCGTTTTCAATCTAAGTTTCGTATAAACCGCGTACATTTGTAAGGACTTCAGTTTATCTATGGAGAAAAAGGAAAAAAGAGGAAAAATATTAAGGAAAAAGCTTCTGCATAAGTATCGTTTAGTGGTACTGAACGAAGAAACTTTTGAGGAACGGTTTTCATTTAAGTTAAACCGCCTGAATGTATTTGTATTTAGCACACTGTCTGCCCTGGTTTTAATATCGGTCACAACTTTCCTTATTGCTTTTACACCTTTGCGTGAGTACATCCCGGGGTACTCATCCACTGCTCTTAAGAAGAGAGCGACAACACTCGCTTATCAAACAGATTCCCTTCAACAAAAAATAATTGCTAATGAGCAATACCTGGCCTCTATAAAAATGGTACTTACCGGGGATGTGAAATCGGAAAATCTGAACAGGGATTCTATTTTTGAGGCCGTTCAAAGAGAGATCGACGAAGGTCAATTTATACCCGCAAAGGAGGATTCTTTATTACGAGAGAAAGTGCAACAAGAAGATAAATATAATCCTCTTACGGAAAATCCGGTTGTAAATTTCGTATTATTCCCTCCTGCTACCGGAAGTATATCGGAAGATTATAACCCTGAAGAAAAACATTTTGCCGTCGATATAGTTACCGTAAAAAATAGCCCCGTGAAAGCAACCGCCGACGGCACCGTCATTTTTGCAGAATGGACGGCAGAAACGGGCTATGTCATAATTATCAAGCATAACTTCAACTTAATTTCGGTTTATAAACACAACTCCTCATTGATCAAACAACAGGGAGATTTGGTAAAAGCGGGGGAAGTGATTGCGAACTCAGGAAATACCGGAGAACTGACCACAGGCCCACATTTACACTTTGAACTGTGGAGCGACGGCTATCCTATTAACCCAAGAAACTTTATCGATTTTAACTAAGATGACACTAAAAGCCTTCGGAGCCAAAATCTTTGCTAAAACCATCGTTCAACAAATCTCCTCCTGGGCTTCCAAACCAATAGAAACACAAGAGAAGGTCTTTCACCAACTTATTGCAAAAGGAAAATACACTCGGTTTGGGAAGGATCACAATTTCGGTGAAATTAGAACTCATGAAGATTTCATCACTCGTGTTCCGATAAGAGATTATGAGGATTTACGCAATTATGTAGACCTGATGGTGGAGGGAAAACCGGATATTTTGTGGCCGGGAAAACCTCTTTATTTCGCAAAAACATCCGGAACTACTTCGGGAGCAAAGTATATTCCCATTACTTCCGAATCCATGCCGCATCATATTCGCGCGGCCCGCAATGCAATTTTATGTTATATACATGAAACCGGGAACACTCGAATTGTGGATGGAAAAATGATTTTTTTACAAGGGAGTCCGTTGCTACAAGAAAAAAACGGAATTAAATTAGGTAGACTCTCCGGAATTGTGGCGCATTATGTGCCAAAATATCTACAAAAAAACAGAATGCCTACTTGGGAAACCAATTGTATTGAAGATTGGGAAGAAAAAGTAGAAGCGATCGTTTCAGAAACACAACACGAAGATATGTCCATTATTAGTGGAATACCTTCTTGGGTGCAAATGTATTTCGAAAGACTTCGTGTTAGAACAGGATTGAAGGTTGGGGACCTCTTTCCAAATTTTGAATTGTTTATCTACGGCGGTGTGAATTACGAACCTTATCGTAAGAAGTTTGAAAATCTAATTGGTAAAAAGGTGGATAGCATTGAATTATTTCCGGCGTCGGAAGGGTTTTTTGCGTTTCAAAATGAACAAAATGATCCAGGATTATTACTTCAACTAAACGCCGGTATTTTTTATGAATTTGTCGAGGCAGACTCTTTCTTTTCAGACCACGCTGAACGAATCACACTTAAGGAAGTCAAGATTGGGGTAAATTATGTAATGATCATCTCTACGAATGCTGGTCTATGGGCCTATAATCTGGGAGATACGGTTCAATTTACTTCAACCAAGCCTTATAAAATTGTTGTTTCAGGCCGCATCAAGCATTTTATATCTGCCTTCGGAGAGCATGTTATCGGAAAAGAAGTGGAACAAGCAATGCAAAAAGCATCTGAAAAATTCGGCTTTTCTATTACAGAATTTACGGTTGCTCCACAAACGGAAACCTCAAAAGGCGAGCTGCCCTATCACGAATGGTTAATCGAATTTGAGAACACCCCTGAAAACCTTTCTGCCATAGCTGAAGCAATAGATAAATCACTTCAAAAGCAGAATAGTTATTACCTCGATCTAATTGAAGGGAAAGTTCTTCGCAAGTTAAAAATCACCCCATTAAAAAAGGACACTTTTAACGATTACATGAAACTACAAGGAAAGCTGGGCGGCCAAAACAAGGTTCCCAGACTCTCCAATGACAGAAAAATCGCGGACGAACTCATCAAGTTACAACTTTAAAATAGTAGTATCTTTGCACCGAAATGAATACTTCACAAGTACATAAAAGAACAAGAGCGCAAGAAAGTTCAGGAGCCATTGAACGTATTTATATTACCATGCGTCACCTTTTCAATAGAGGATTCTATAAACCCATGGGGGTGAGTGGTGAATCTTTAAGAGAGTCGCTATTTATTTTGCGACCTGAGATTTATGGTTCCATCTCGGAGGAGAAAATTGAATTGCAAGGTCTTTTGTACGTAATAGATCGATTACCTTACGGAATTGAAGAGTGCCGATTTATTAATCTTACCAGTGATGAAGGCTATAATAAATCACATTTTAAACCCATTATACCTCCTAAGAGACGAAGAAACTGTTACCGTATTGATACGGAACAGATGAATATTGAAATTACCCGAGGGCGGAGCGAAATTTATGACATTCTTACCCATCTTACCTTTCTTTATATTGAATCCCACAAGATCATGAAACAAGTCTTGATCAATGATGAAGGGGAATTGATCAGGGATTGGGAAAAACTGGAAGAAGCAGTGCTCTATAAAAAGGAATTATCTCAAAAGGATAAAGAGATCGCCTTAACGCACACAGCTAATTTTTTGGGAAGAACCTTCGAGGAAGTTAGCGAAATTTACCCTGAATTTTCTTATCATGAAGATGAGCATCGTTTTCTAAAGATCATTTACTACTTAGGACGCGGAGCAATCGATGAAGTGCTGGAGAAAAAGCAAAGGCTCATAACCTTTAGCCCCGTTTTGCGCGAAAGGTTGGGACACCATATCCATGGCGAAAGATGGGCCACCCGAATTAAGAAGGAAATACACGATAGAAATTGGATGCAGCGTCCATTACATATTGTGAGCGCTAACATGCACAGCATCATGAATTCGTTGTATGCAGAACGTGTTTTGGTGGCGGAAAGTAAAGGAAAGACCCAATTTGAATTATTTGAAGCCTTGAGCAAATCAGAAAATTCAAAGTTGCGGGAAAAAGTTGAAAAATATGCCCTTGAGCATGGGATGGTCTATCTGCCGGATGAAAGCGGGACCAATATAGATGTGCAATTATTTGACACTGAAAAACTATCCATGGGGCATGAATATCCTGAAGGTGAATCTCCATTATTGTTAGTGATGGATTATGCTTTCGGAGAACAGGCCTATGAAACCATGGATGAGCTTCTGAAGCCTTATTCAGGAAATCGCAAAAAAGAATTCATGAATGTTGCATCGATATCTATCATGGGTAAAGCCGGAATTCTTGACGGAGGGAAAGGAGATATAATGATCCCAAAATCTCATATATTTGAGGGAACAGCGGATAATTATCCTTTTAAGAACAAAATAAAGAAAAGTCATTTTTCGGAAGACCTAAACGTATATACCGGGGCAATGATCACTGTTTTGGGAACTTCCTTGCAGAACAAGGATATTTTGACCTTTTTCCATGATTCATCCTGGGATGTAATTGGTTTGGAAATGGAAGGAGCCCATTATCAGAAGGCGATTCAATCCGCCTCAAAAATACGTGGCAGCATCAATGCAAATGTGGAAGTTCGCTACGCCTACTATGCGTCCGATAACCCACTGGAAACAGGAAGCACCCTTGCATCAGGAGGTTTAGGAACAACAGGGGTGAAACCCACGTATTTGATTACTCAAAAAATTCTGGAACAGATTCTAAAATAAAATATGTTAAAAAAAGGGAAAGTATTGGTGACCGGTGGAGCCGGCTTTATTGGATCGAATTATGTAATATATCTACTGGAGAACTTTAACGATTCGATCGTGGTACTTGATAAATTGACCTATGCCGGGGATATCCGAAATTTGAAAACCGTTGAAAATCACCCAAACTATCAATTTATAAAAGGCGACATTTGTGATGCTCCATTCTTAGATCAACTTTTTAAAGAACATCAATTTGATCGTATTGTTCATTTTGCTGCTGAGTCTCATGTTGACAATTCCATTAGTGGTCCCGGGGCGTTCATAGAAACGAATATCGTTGGGACATTCCAACTCCTACAGGCGGCGTATACCTTATGGATGAATGGTCCGAATCAATTGAAGGACAACTTCCGGCACGCCCGTTTTTTACATGTATCCACTGATGAAGTATATGGAACCTTAGGCGCAACCGGTTTGTTTACAGAGGAAACACCTTACGCGCCAAACAGTCCGTATAGTGCTTCCAAAGCTTCTTCCGATATGATCGTACGAAGTTATTTTCACACCTACGGTCTTCCGGTTGTTACCACCAATTGCTCCAATAACTATGGCCCGCATCAGCATAAAGAAAAACTCATCCCGACCATTATTAGAAAGGCGTTGACAGGGGGATCGATTCCTATTTATGGAGATGGCCAGAATGTTCGTGATTGGCTTTATGTGATTGACCATTGTTCGGGAATAAAATTAGTATTGGATAAGGGGCGACAGGGAGAAACGTATAATATTGGCGGGCGAAACGAAAGGAAAAACCTTTATATTGCACAAACGATATGTGAATTATTGGATGATTTAAAACCTAAATCCAACTCATATAAGGATCAGATTACCTTTGTTTCTGATCGTCCGGGACACGATTTCAGGTATGCGATAGATGCTTCCAAATTGGAAGAGGAATTAGGATGGAAGGCTAAAGAGACCTTTGAAACAGGGATCTTAAAAACCATTAAATGGTATTTAGAAAATAGTGATCGATGGTAAGTTATACCAAAATAGGATTAGCCTAAGGAGCTGATAAGATTCACAACAACCAAAAGATAATTTATACAGATGAAAGGAATCATTTTAGCGGGAGGATCCGGAACCAGATTACACCCCTTGACCTTGGCGGTGAGCAAACAACTGATGCCGGTATACGATAAACCCATGATTTATTATCCACTTTCTACGTTGATGTACGCCGGGATTCGTGAAATTTTAATTATTTCCACCCCTGAAGACCTTCCTTTATTTGAAAAACTCTTGGGTGATGGAAAGAAATTTGGATGTAAATTTTCTTATGCCGTTCAAGAACATCCCAACGGATTGGCTGAAGCCTTTATCATTGGTAAAGAATTTATCGGTTTGGATAAAGTGGCCTTAATTTTAGGCGATAATATATTTTATGGATCTGGGTTAAAGGAATTATTGCAACGAAATAATAATCCGGAAGGTGGAATTATTTACGCCTATCATGTGCACGACCCTGAAAGATACGGAGTAGTTGAATTTGATAAATCCGGTAATGCGTTATCAATAGAGGAAAAGCCCGTATCTCCAAAATCTAATTATGCTGTGCCCGGCATCTATTTTTATGATAATCAAGTGGTCGAAATAGCTCATAATATTAAACCCAGCCATAGAGGGGAACTCGAAATTACGGAAGTAAATAATGTGTACCTCAAAATGGGAAAATTGAGTGTAAGCAAATTAGACAAAGGGACCGCTTGGTTGGATACCGGAACTTTTGCGTCCCTTATGCAGGCATCTCAATTTGTGGAGGTAATTGAAGAACGGCAAGGATTGAAAATAGGCGCCATTGAAGAAGCAGCCTATGAAATGGGTTACATCAACCGAACACAATTAAGAGCCTTGGCTGAACCCCTCTTGAAAAGTGGGTATGGCAAACATTTGATGCAACTAGACTAGACAATGGAAATCGTAAAATCACCGCTACAAGACTGTTTTTATATAAAGCCGGCCATTTTTAAAGATGAGCGCGGCGTTTTTTCTGAAACGTATAATGAAGAAACCTTTAAAAGGGTGACTGGATTGGACGTTAATTTTGTACAGGACAATCAATCTCAGTCCTCCTATGGGGTTTTACGCGGACTCCATTTTCAAACAGGAGCTATGGCGCAGGCCAAGTTGGTGCGTGTAGCGATGGGAAAGGTATTGGATATTGTTGTGGATCTGAGAAACAATTCGAGCACCTTTGGAAAGCATTTTTCCATTGAACTCACCGGAGATAACGGGTATCAGCTATTTGTTCCTAAAGGATTTGCGCACGGGTTTATTACCTTATCTGAAAAGTCTATCTTTTGTTATAAATGCGATAACTATTATCACAAGGCTTCGGAAGGCGGAATCATCTACAATGACGCAACCCTGAACCTAAATTGGCATCTTCCCCACAATGAATTAATCGTTTCGGAAAAGGACCTTCAGCTTCCGACCTTTAGAGCGCTTACCTTATGAAAAATATTTTGGTGACCGGAGCCAACGGACAATTAGGGAAATGCCTGTTGGATCTCAGTCGAAATATTTCTACGACCCACTTTGTCTTTACCGACAGAGCGCTACTCGATCTCGGAAATCCGGGAAGTATTGAAGCCTTTTTTTTGAGAGAACACTTTGATTATTGCATCAATGCAGGAGCTTACACAAATGTGGAAAGGGCTGAAAGTGAACCAGAGCAGGCATATCAGATCAATGCGGAAGGTGTAAGATGTCTGGCAGAACAATGTGTACTTCATGAAACGGTTTTAATTCATATCTCCACAGACTATGTTTTTGACGGTTTAAAAACTAGCCCGTATGAGGAAACGGATACCGTAGGTCCTTTGAACGTTTATGGCGCCAGCAAACTGAAAGGAGAAGAATATATTCGAACTATTTGTAAAAAGCATTTTATCTTAAGGACTTCTTGGCTTTATTCACAATACGGGCATAATTTCCTGCGATCGATATTGAAGTTCGCCGATGAAAAAAAAGACCTGCGAATTACAACGGAGCAAATAGGAACGCCCACCAATGCAAATGATCTGGCGGGTGCAATCCTTCAAATTATCCTTGCCGACAGCCGAAAGTTTGGTTTATATCATTTCAGTAACGACGGAAAGGCTACCTGGTATGATTTTGCCAAAGAAATTTTAAGTCAAACACAACGATTGGAAGAGGTTAAACTTGCGGAAACAGACTATTATCCTACTTTTGCAAAGAGACCGCCATATAGCGTGTTGAGCAAGAACAAGTTTTCAAGAAGTTTTGATTATCCAATAGTGCCTTGGGAAAAGGCATTGACAACTGTAATTAAAAAACTTAATTAGTTTTAGAATGGAAAAACACAAAGAAGAAATCGACATTTTTTACCTCTATAATGTATTGGTAGACCGCTTTAAAAAATTCACAAAGTTTGGATTTAATATCCTCCATTTTGTCAAGAAAAGTTGGATTATCATACTGGTCTTAATTTTGGCAGGCGTAGGGTACGGATATTACATCTTTTCCGAGGCAGGTATTGGAAAGGAATCAAAAATTTTGGTGCGAATTAATTTTGATGCTGTAAACTATGTTTATAGTAAAGTACATTTTCTCAATGCGAAAATCGGAGAGAAAGAGGAAGGAAAGTTCAAGGATGAAAGTGTGCCGAAGGCTTTAGCAAAATTAACAGATATTTCGATCGAGCCCGTAATTAACCTTAACGACATCATCGAGGATGTTGAGCCTAACGAACCTACGGTAGATGGATTGCTTCGCTATTTGGAATTTGAATTCGACGAAGATGGAGAAGTTACCAGTATCGCAGACACCTTTAAAAGTGAATATAATTACCACTATATAGAATTACACACCAATAGTTTTGCTCAATCTGATATCATCGATAAACTATTGGCCTTTTTAAATGATAATGAGCAATTACAGGAATTTAAAAACGTCTATATACAAAACTTAAAAGATGCTATTCACAAGGACAGAAAAACGATAGAACAGATCGACGAGGTGATTTCCATCTATAATGAGGGGGGGTCGCTTCCTTCACCGCGAAGTGAAATATTTGTAGTAGATAAAAACTTCAATATTGCGCAACTTTTGACTAACAAAGTTGATTTAGAAAAGGAGATTGAATTGTACAAGAAACAACTAGTCAATTCAAAGGACCTAGTTATGAACATCAATCAACCCTCACTTTATGTAGGTGAAAGATCTCTTTTAGACAATAAGATGGTATATTATCCGGTGCTTTTTGTCGCAATTTTCTTTTTATTGGCAGGAATCCGAGGATTGTATTTTTCATTAAAACGATTTGCAGAAAATTAGTCGGTTTGTTCTTACAATAAGAACATTGCACGATTGAATTGTTGTGGTATGGGGATTCTAAAAAAGCTTACTACTTTTTACAAACTATCCATTGTTGGTAAGAGTATTAACGTTCTTATTTTAAGAATGCTTGGTGTGCTCCTTTTTTTTTTAACAACTCTTTTTATTACAAACAGTTTTACCCCAAGCATAGTGGGGATGTACGATTTTAGTCGATCCCTCCTCATTTTTCTGGGAACTATAGCTGTGTTCGGCATGCAGCAGTCTGTGATCTATTACTCGGGATATTTGGCCTCTCAAAACAATTTGGGCTATATTAAAAACATCTATCTAAAAATGGTTGCAATCGTTTTTTTCATTGCTGTTTTAATGAATATAGGGTTGTATATTATTTCTTCGGAATTATTGCAAGGATGGATCTCTATTCCTATCGATGCGATCACCGAAAAGACCTTTCCGGCCATTTTTTTCTATGGAGTGACCATGCTGAATATTGACGCTTTTCGTGCTATTGATAAAATATACCTCTCAGAAGTATTTCGAAATATACTTAGGTATTTGTTCTTTTTCTTGGCGACGATGTTTCTCTTTTATTCAGAAAATTCAGATTGGCTTATTGAAGCTTTCCTTTTAAATTTTGTATTACTGGCCGTGATATCTACTTTTTTTCTATTCAGAAATTTCCACACACAATTTGAGAAGAAGGAATTTTTAGGGGAACAAATGACGTTTAAGGCTATAGTAAGGCGATCGGCACCGATGGCCATCAGTGCAGCTTCCTTTTTGTTGATGCAAAGCCTGGACGTTTTTATGCTTACGCGACTTACGGATTATGAGACGGTGGCCTATTATAGCGTAGCCATTAAACTTACCTTGTTGGTTTCCATCGTGCTTTCTTCTGTGAATGCGGTGATTGCACCTCAAATAGCTGAAGATTTTGCCGGACAAAAAATGCAATTGTTGAAAACCAAAATAAAAAGGAGCACCCGATTGATCCTCCTTATTACCTTACCGATCATTATTTTTTTAGGGTTGTTTGCAATGCTGATTCTTAGTTTTTTCGGCGAAGGATATCAGGTGGCTTATAATTCGTTACTGATACTATTGGGCGGACAGGTGATAAATGCTTTTTGCGGATCGATTGGGGTTTATCTCAATATGACCGGAAAACAGAAGGTTTTTCAATTTATTCTTTTGTCTGCATTAGCCATCAATGTGTTACTTAATTATATTTTAATACCGCTTTACGGAATGAATGGGGCAGCCATAGCGACGTCAACAAGTATGATCATTTGGAACCTTTCGGCGGTGATTTATATATATCGCAAAGATGGAGTTCAAACCTTTTATGGAATTTGATGAAGGATTTTAAAGTAGATTTTTTTGTTGTGGGTGCCGCCAGAAGCGGAACCACCTCCCTATACAATTATCTGAAGCAACATCCCAATATATATCTGCCCAATATTAAAGAGTTAAATTATTTTTCAAAGGTAGAATCCAACCAACGGCAGGACTATGACACACCAAAGAAAGAAATCCATTATCATACTAAAATAATTAAGTCGCCTGAAGTCTATCAAAACCTTTTTAAGGACGCGAATGAACAACAATTAAAAGGGGATATAAGTCCGTCGTATTTATGGGATACGTCCACCGCTGAACGAATCTTCGAACACAACCCCAAGGCTAAAATAATCGTCTCTCTTCGCAATCCCGTCGAACGGGCATTCAGTCATTATTTGATGAATATTAGTGTGGGATACGACGCGGAACCATCCTTTGAAAAGGCAATTCAAGCCGAGGAAAATAGGATATGGGGCGGTGGAAATTTGTATCTGGAATGGAGTCGTTATTATGAAAGCCTGAAATCCTATTACGATCTATTTCCAAAAGAGCAAATAAAAGTGCTCATTTTTGAGGATTGGACCTCAAATAAACAAGAAACTTTGCAAGGTTTGTTCACATTTTTGAATCTGACCCAAATTAAGACGATCGATCATACGGATCTATTCAATCAGAAAACGGGATACAAGAATATCAAGACACTTAACTTTTTTCGAAATAAACTGAAAGGAAATTGGGTAGATGCGTTATTGCCTCAGCGTTTAAAAGATCGATTAAAGGACCTGTTATTCCAAAAGCATGTTGTAAAAACCAAACTTGACCCTGAATGGAACGGGCGGCTAAAAGCTCAATTTAAGGAAGAAGTTCAACGATTGGAAGAATTGACCAACTTACCTCTTTTAAAGAGATGGGGCTATTAACTTAAGTAATGAAACATGATTAGCCATTTAGATAAAGTTGTTTTTGTACATGTGCCAAAAGTAGCCGGTCAAAGCATTGAACAGATGTTTTTAAAACGACAAGGATTGGATTGGGAAAGCAGAGATAGTTTGTTGCTCCGAAAAAAACTTCCCCACGAAAAAGGCCCTGAACGATTGGCTCACCTTACGGCGGAGCAATATGTGGATCTAGGGTATTTAGAAAAAGAAAGATTTGATGATTATTTTAAATTTTCATTTGTGCGTAATCCCTATAAAAGAGTCTTTTCTTTTTATAATTTTTTAGGATATTCAAGAATAATCAGCTTACGAACTTTTATTAAAGTTGTATTGCCCAAAAAACTAAAGGAAAGGGATTTCTTTTTCCTTTCCCAATACGATTATCTTTTTGATCATGAAGGCAAATTACTGGTAGATTTTGTGGGACGGCTTGAGAACATAAAAGAGGATATTCGAGAGGTAATTAATCGAATGGGCTGGGAACCGACCTCCTTACCGCATGTAAATAAATCAAAAGGAGAATGGCGCCGAGCCCTTCGAATTTTATGGAATAACCCTACATTAGTAGCACGATTGAAGTTTAGCAATGATCGAAAATCATTTGAAGAACAATTCGATCAAGAACTGAGAAATCTGGTTTCAGAGCTGTATGAGAAGGATTTTGAAGCATTTGATTATACAAAATAACTTGACCGTTTTATGGGCCAAAGGCTAACGAAAATATCACTGGCACTAATCGTTCTTTCACTGTGGAGTGAAAGTTTGGAGATATCATTTATGGTAGCTGCCATTGTATTGTTGCTGAGTTTCCGGGCAAAGTTGTCAAGAGGGATGTTTTCAATGGTGATTTTTATGTTGTTGCTTATCTCCATAGGGATGATGGGAATTTTCAAGCTTCAATCAGGGGCTTACGATTTTATTAAGGATCTGATCTATTTCTTGCGTCCGCTGACAGTGATGCTAGCAACCTATTTCTGCGTGCGAAAACTGGATCGGAAAGCAGATTTTTTTAACATCATCGTGCTATGTGGCTTTGGATTAGCATTGATACACTTACTTCATATTGGATCGCAAATACTATTTATCAAACCAAGCTTGGATAAATTCAGAGGCTTATTCGGCAGGTTGAATCATGTCGAGATGATCGCCCTGTTTGTAGTGATGTGTGTAAAAGATTTGCCTGTCAAAAAAACAAGATTTAAAGCGGTTTATCAGTTTTTAGTCGTATGCCTTATTGTATCCTTTTTGCTCTATTTTTCCAGAACCATGATGATGGTATTCGTGCTTATGGTATTGGCCTATTTTGGATACTTGAAGTTAAATGCACGGGGAGCTATGGCTTTTGGGATACTATTTATCTTGTCCGGGGCATTTGTCCTCTTTCTGGCAAATTATGACCCTTCCAAAGAGAGGGATCCGGGAATTACAACCCGATTCCTAGAAAAAATGAAGAATTCCTACACAGAGGCTTTTGAACCAATCGAATTCGATCCTTATAAGCAGGATCGAAGAGAACTATGGCCGCGATGGAGAGCCTTTGAGGCCAACCTTGTGCTGACACAGGTTGATAAGGAAAGGAAATGGATCCTAGGAAAGGGTTTTGGCTCCACGGTGGACGTTGGTTTTGAAATTAAACTGGATGGAGAGGACATACAGTACTTGCCTACCGTGCATAACGGAATGTCTTACGTCTATATGAAAACCGGACTTTTAGGAATTTTAGTCTACCTGATTATTATTGGAACATTATATCGTTACTATTATAAAGAAGAAGAAGAACACCCGGGAACGGTCAATTATAACAGGATGTTGACCGCCATTGCATTTTATATGTTTACGGCGAGTATGGTTGTTACCGGTATATTTAAACCCTATGAAATGGTAACCTTCCTTATAGGAGGTGTTTTTGCTTTAAAACAATTTGACAGGTGAGGATCGGAATTTTAGGCACTAGAGGTATACCTAACTACCATGGCGGATTTGAACAATTCGCCGAATTTTTTGCAACCTTTCTGGCCGAGAAGGGACATCAGGTATTTGTTTATTCTTCGTCCAGTCATCCTTATAAGGAACCAACTTTCAATGGCGCTACGATCATACATTGTAAAGATCCCGAAGACAACATAGGCACCGCCGGACAATTCCTCTATGATCTCAATTGTATCCTCGACGCCAGAAAGCGAAAATTTGACATATTGCTTCAGTTGGGATATACCAGTAATTCGGTCTGGTATTTTTTACTTCCGTCAAAATCCATCGTTATTACCAATATGGACGGATTGGAGTGGAAACGTTCCAAGTATAATAAATGGGTTAGGAAGTTTCTCAAAGTGGCAGAGTCCTTGGCCGTTAAGAGCAGTGATTACCTCATTGCTGATTCCATCGGTATTCAGAATTATTTGAAGGCAACCTACCAGAAGCCTTCGGAATATATTGCTTACGGTGCGGAATTATTCGACCGGCCTGAACAGGATATTTTGAATAATTATGGTGTGAAGGAAAATAAGTATAATCTCCTCATTGCTCGAATGGAACCGGAGAACAATATTGAAACGATCCTAGATGGCGCTGTGGCAGCTGGGGAAAAAATACCCTTTCTGATCATTGGCAAACACGATGTCAATGCATTTGGAGCCTATTTGAAAGATAAATACAAGGATCACCCCTATATCAAGTTCATTGGAGGAGTATATAATATGGATCACTTGAACAATCTCCGCTTTTTCTCCCGTTTATATTTTCATGGACACAGTGTTGGAGGTACAAATCCCTCACTCCTGGAGGCGATGGCAAGTAACGCATTGATTATTGCTCACCGAAACGAATTCAATGGTCATATTTTGAAAGAGGACGCCTTTTATTTTGAAACGGCTAAGGAAGTGGCGGAATATATCGACGGTGTCAAGGATAAATCTCAATTCCGGGATTTGTTAGAGAATAATAAACGCAAAATAGAACAGTTATTCTCATGGGAATTGATCAACCAGCAATATTTAGACTTTTTCAAAAGGGTTCATGAAAAATCTCATTAAGATAACGCTATCAGAAAACACTTATGGGTTTCTCATCGGAGCTCTTTTGGTGAGTATTCCTTTGCGCTATGCCTATAGTTCCGTTCTTCTAATCATCCTGTTGGCAGTTGCATTGCTTTCCAGTTTTTATCATAAAAAGGAGATGCATAAAGGATACTTGGTCTCTTGGGCACTTTTTTTCTTGATGGTCCTTTCCTTACTATGGACTGAAAATTTTGGAAAGTCTTTGCGAGGATTGGAACGCCAATTGCCTTTTTTAATAATTCCCCTGGCATTTTGGTTGATGCCGAAATTATCGAAATCTGTTTTACATAGCTCCCTCTTTATTTTCTCGGCAGGATTATCCGTTCTCGCTTTAGCATCGGTCATAATTGCCACCGTTTCCTATGGGACCTCAGGTAATTTGGATGTATTCTTTTATCACGATTTACTGCTGTTTCTCGACTTGAACGCGATCTATATTTCGGTCATGGTGTCATTGAGCCTACTCTATATGTTATTTTACCGGAAGCGCACCATTTGGAATAACGTTATAGGCGCCACCTTACTTATCTTTCTTGTTTTGCTCTCTTCAAAGAACATCATTATCGTAACGGTTATAGCAGGGTTTGTTGGGTTTTTGATCTCCCGTAGGCTCACACGTAAAAAATGGGCAATTTTAGCCTTAATAGGAGCCGTATTATTTACCATCTTGTACTATAGTCCGCTTAAAGAAAGATGGAACACAGAATTTTCAACGGATATATCCGATACTTTGACCTGCGATGGATTTTCGGCGGTATACCCATGGACGGGCACGACCTTTCGCTTATTTCAAACAAGGATATTCTATGAATCCTTCCAAGAGAACGAAGTTTGGTTCACAGGATTTGGGATCAATGCTGCTCAGGATCGGATTGCGGAAAAACAAAAGGAATATTTTCTTTATTATGGGTATAATCAATATAATTATCACAACCAATATGTTCAGGCCTTTGCCGAATTAGGGCTACTTGGTTTTGTCTTGATAATATTGTTTTTTTTGATGCTCGCAAGAAGTTATTTGCAACATAAGGAATTGATGATCCTCTTTTTTATATTGATCATGGCCTCGGTATTTCTTACGGAGACCTACATATGGCGGCAGCGCGGCATGATTCATTTTTTAACGCTATATTGTTTATTGATTCATTTATTTCCCACGGATAAAATCATTTCGAAAGTCACATGAGAATATTGGTAGATGCACATGTATTTGATGAAAAATTTCAGGGCTCCAGGACCTATCTCAAAGGAATTTATATTGAATTGTTTCGGCTAAGACCCACGTGGCATTTTCTTATGGTTGCGCATGATATTGATTCTTTAAAGGATCAATTTGGAACCCCGCAAAACGTTTCTTTTATTCGGCTGAAAAGCCAAAATAAATTTTGGCGACTGCTTTACGAGCTGCCGGCGATTATTCGAAAACACAAAGCGGATTACGCTCACTTTCAATATATCGCTCCTTTATTCAAAACGTGTAAATATATCGTCACCACTCACGATATTCTTTTTGAAGAACCGGAGTTCAAAAGATATTTTCCGCTTAAATATAGACTCTTGAACGGACTTCTATTTAAAAGATCTACAAAGAAGGCCGATGTGGTCATAACGGTTTCCGAGTACTCCAAAAATAAGATCGCGGAGCACTACCGAATGGATCCATTTAAAATCCACGTCACTCCAAACGCAATTGAAATTCCGCCGGCCAACTTGGTAAAGAGCAATTATATCAGGGAAAATTACGGCTGCGATCGGTATTTACTTTACGTTAGCCGCATTGAGCCGCGGAAGAATCATCTAGCCTTGTTAAAGGCCTATATCCACCTCAAACTCTACGAGCGAAATTACCAACTTGTCTTTATTGGAGCAAAAGATCTAGATTATCCCGAAATGGATGAATATCTGGCGCATCATCAAGATTTGTTTGCGGACAGGGTTTATAACTACGCAAATATTACTCCGGAAATTCTACAGCATTTTTACGTGAACGCAGAGTGCTTTATCTATCCTTCTTTAGCTGAAGGTTTTGGAATACCTCCTCTCGAGGCGGCGATATGCGACCAACGCGTAATATGTTCTTCGGCTACTGCAATGAAGGAGTTTTCCTTTTTTAAATAC